>JBBRPU010000413.1:0-3302 GCA_038227545.1 Candidatus Acidiferrales bacterium | reverse complement strand
GGATCTGGGCTTTCGGATGTCCAAGTGCCTTTGTCCCACACCATGACGGTGCCACCACCGTATTCGCCTTCGGGGATGACGCCTTCGAAGCTGGCGTAATCAATGGGGTGATCTTCGACCTGCATGGCCAGCCGCTTCACGGATGGATCAAACGAAGGACCCTTGGGCACCGCCCAGGAAAGAAGAGTGCCGCGGAATTCGAGTCGAAAATCGTAGTGGAGTGCGGTGGCGCGATGCTTTTGCACCACGTAGATGAGAGACGGCTTTTGATTTTTAGGCGAGCTTTTATCTCCGGAGGGCTCCGAGGTGATTTTGAAGTCGCGCTTCTTACGATATTCGTTGAGGGGCATGTCGGATTCTATATAACAGTTGCTGCAATTCGCGTAAGGGAAAAATTCGGGCTCGCATTTGTTATCAAGAACGCGAGCCCGAACTCCTCGACCACAGCAGGTTAGTTTTCGTGGACCGGCTTCAGAGCGTTTTCGCTGCCGCGGATACCGGCCTTACGATAACGAGTAGAAGCCAGGACGCCAGGCTTCAAGCCTTGGCGGTGCGAGATTTTTTGCGAGGAGAGGACTCTGCTTCTTCATCTTCCTCTTCCGACGAGCCTTTTTCGGAATCTTCGCTCATGGCCTTGACGTTAATGTCGCCGGCAAGCTCGGTCAGCTTATGGTCGGTTTCTTTTTCTTCTTCGAGGGTTTGCTCGAGAAGCTTCGCGGCATCATCTTCACCGAGCAACTCAGCGTAGGTGCGCACGGTGCCGTAGGCCGCGATTTCGTAGTGCTCGACGCGCTGGGCAGCGGAAATCAACGCCGCGTCCATGGTGTCGTCGTCGAAATCTTCGCCCATCATCTCCTGGCCTTCCGCGATCAACCCCTCCATGCCCTTGCACTTCTTGCCGGTGGGCTTTTCGTCCAGGGCCTTGAAGATCTGCTCGAGGCGCTGCACGTGACCGCGGGTCTGCTCGAGGTGCTCTTCGAAACCGGCGCGAAGATCGTCCGAGGTAGCGGCCTTGGCCATTTTGGGGAGAGCCTTCAGCAGTTGGTTTTCGGCGTTGTAAATGTCTTTAAGCTCGTCAACGTATAACTCTTTGAGTGCTTCGTGTTCCATGATGTTCTCCTGATATATGCAGATTCGTTGCTGATTTCACAGCGAACCCAAGCTAAAGGGAGGACCGGCATGCAGCCATCCGGCAGAAGGGGTAAAAATAACCGTAATTCAATGTAGTACCGCTGCGGGGGTTCTGGGGTAACGGTAGGGAGCCAGAAGCGGCGAAAGCCCGGCCTAGACAGCGGCGCTTTCACGGCAGGACCTGGTCTGATAGACTATTTAGCATCGGTATCGCTAATCCGAAGAAACAGGAACAACAATGGCAATGAAGTGTGAACTGTGCGGCAAAGGGCCGCATTTCGGGAACGTGGTGAGCCACGCGAACAATACGCGCAGGCGCAGGTGGAACCCTAACTTGAAGCGGGTACGGGCGCTGATTTCGGGCAATCGCAAGCAGATGCGTGTGTGCACGGCGTGCATCCGCGCGGGCAAAGTCAAGAAAGCGGCCTGAGCATTCCCTTGGTTCTGAATAACCCTTACAAACAGCGCGTCGAGAGCGCTCACATCACTGGAGGCCGCGCGTTTATCGCGCGACGCGCCTGGAGGTGGGTTGCGCCCGCCGCGACGCTGGCAATGGCGCTGTCTGGCGGCTGTAACCGGCAGACGCAGCATTCCCCGGACGTGTGGGGGGTAGTGAATGGCAAAGAAATCAAGAAAGATGAAGTTGAGAAATATTACCGCACGCGCGTGAATCCCGAGGGGCAGGCTCCTTCGCAGGAAGAAGCGCTGTCGCTGAAACTGAACGTGCTGGATGAACTGATCAATAACGAGATATTGATCGAGCGCGCCAAGAAACTGAACCTGGAAGCCAGTGATGGGGAGGTGGAGGACAAGTTCACGGAGCTGAAGAGTCCGTACACGGAAGACGAATTCCAGCGGCAACTGAAAGAGCGCGGGGTTTCCGTGGACGATTTGAAACGCGACCTGCGGCGACAGCTTTCCATCCAGAAATTATTGAACCGCGAAGTGGTGGCGAAGATTTCCATCACGGATCAAGACGTGGCGGATTTTTATAATGGCAACAAGGCGCAGTTCAACGTGGCGGAACCGCAATTCCGTGTGGCGCAAATTATTGTGACGCCGCGGAAAGAACCGCAGATTCGCAACCGTAAGAATGATGACGCCACCAACGAGGCGGAAGCGCAGCGCAAAATAAAAATGCTGATGGACAGGTTGAGTACCGGAGCGGACTTCGCGCAACTGGCCATGGACTATTCGGAGGATGCTAATTCGGCAGCCACGGGCGGAGACATGGGGTACGTGCCGGAGTCGGCGCTGAACCAATCGGATCCACAGTTGAAAAAACTGGTGCTGGGATTGAAGCCCGGACAGGTGAGCCAGCCGATCCAGTTGAAAGAAGGATTCCGAATTTTGAAATTGATCACCCGCGAATCTCCGGGATTACGCGGGTTGGCCGAGCCGCAGGTGCAGCAGACCATTCGAGACACGCTGCGAAATCGCAAAGAACAACTATTGCGCGCGGCGTACCTGGCGGTGGCGCGCGATGAAGCGCATTCCACGAATTACCTGGCGCAGCAGGTGATTGAGTCGGCCGGCAAGCAACCAGCCGGTGGCAGTCCGGATACGACCGCCAAACCAGCAGTGAAGTAGTTCCCTCCAATATATTTTTCAGCTCCCGACGATTCGCTTTTTTTAAAATTCAGCTGATCCAGGCTAGGACTTCACCGGCGTTTACGGGATGGCCTTCTTTGGCGAGCAGGCGTTCCACGGTGCCGGACTTGGGAGAGCGGATTTCGTTTTGCATTTTCATGGCTTCGACAACCAGCAGGCCCTGACCGGCTTCCACGTGGTCGCCAGACTTGACGAGCAGCCGGACGACTTTCCCGGCCATAGGCGCGGTGATCTGCTGGCGGCCTTCCACTTCGACATGCGCAGCGCGGCGTCCGCGCCAGGAACGCGGATCGGTGACTTCCGCCGTAAATTCGCGAAGACCGGTTTGAATATTCAATTTCGAATCGCCTTGAGGCGCGATGCGGATCTCGTGGGACTCGCCGCGGATCAGAATGGAGAGAGTGTTGGGAGCGATCTCGATGGCGTCGGCGTCCACGGGCAGGCCGTCGAGCGAAATCCGCCAGCGTTCGGCAACGCGTTCCAGATCCACGACGCAGGTTCTGGTGCCGGATGGCGAGGTCAGCAGGACTTCGAATTTCATGGCGTGCGATCCAACTGGC
>JBBRPU010000412.1:0-3314 GCA_038227545.1 Candidatus Acidiferrales bacterium | reverse complement strand
GGCCATCGCGGTTGCACTGGGTATGAGTGTGTTCGCAGGTCACGGCCGCACTCCGGGGCAGGAGCGCGATAACGAGAAGTGCAATTTGTCGAAGGATCTGGTGGTGCAGGCCCTAGAGCTGGTGAAATCCGGAACGAAAGGTGAGGCGGAGGACGGGTTGCAGCTTCTGAAGCACGCGACGGAAGTGTGTATCAACAACGGGGACGCCTGGTACTACCGTTCGGTATTCGAAAAGGAGCGCGGTCAGCCTGAGAATGTGCAGTACGCGCTGGATAAGGCGAAAAAATTTGGGTCGGAAGCCATGGAGCAGGGCGCGAATCCATTTCATCTGGCGACCAGCGCGCCAGCACCGGCGGCGGGCGCTGGCGCGGCTGTCAGCGGGAAACCGTTGGGAGAAAAATGGGCGTTGGTGGTGGGGATTTCAAAATTTCAAGACCGGCATTTGCCGCGATTGAATTTTGCGAGTAAAGATGCCAAGGATTTTAGTTCGCTGCTGCTGGACCCGGGCGTAGGGCGATTCAAGGCCTCGAATGTGCATGCGCTTACGGAAGGGCAAGTCACGGCGAAGGAATTGAAAATCGAGTTGAACTGGCTGGCGCGAAGCGCGCAACCGGACGACCTGGTGGTCATTTTCTTGAGCAGTCACGGAACGCCGCGGAATCGCGACACGGCGGAAGTGAACTACATTGCGACGAGCGACACGGAAACGGAGCCGGAAGATAATTTATTCGCGACGGCGTTTCCGATGGTGGAGATTTCTGATGTGGTGCGGACGCGGATCAAGGCGCAGCGAACGGTGATTTTGCTGGACACATGTCACAGCGGAGCGGCGGTGGGAACTCGCCAGGAGCGCGGCGGGGCGGTGAAGGATGCGACGGCTTCGGAGAAAGCGCTGGACCGCATCAGGCAAGGTGTGGGGCGCGCGATTGTGACGTCGAGTTCGCCTGAGGAGCAATCCTACGAGGGGAAACCGTTTGATAACGGATATTTCACGCATTTTTTGCTGGAGGCGCTGCGCAGGAATAAGGGCAATGACTCCATCGAGCAGGTGTATGCAGCGGTGAAGCAGAATGTTTCAAAAGCGGCGGGATCCATCCAGCGGAAGCAGACGCCGGTGTTGAGCAAGAGCGAGCGTGGCGAAGAAATTATTATTGGGGCGGCTTCGGGCGGTCACTAGGGATGATTGGCTTGCTGGGTGCGGGCGGGTTGGCTTCCTGTGCTGGAACGACTTCTTCATGTGTTGGCGATTCGATGCCCGAGTGTTCCGTAGGTGATATTTTTGCGCGGCAGGCGTGAAGTTGGCGCTCGAGGTTATGGACTTCTTCCTGAAGTTCTCCACAACTTTCAGATAATTCCAGCATCTGATGCAGGACCATGCCGATGATGATGGGCATGAAGTTGAACCAGTACGCCGCGGTGCGGAACAACAACAGGCTAAAAGCGGTGGCCACGAACGGGATTGCGATGAGGCTGAGGGCCAGAGCGAAGCGCGGGCGCCGACGGTAGTAGAAATATACCAGTACGATCAGGCTGCCGACGATGAAGTCGGCCAACTTTTCCAGCCACTTCTGCGTTTCGCGAATGCCGCCACCAAAATCGGATTCGATAGCCAGAGCGAGCAGTTCCACTCCGGCCATTTCACCGAGTGGGGTCATGTATACGTCGCGCGCGGCGCTGAAATTTCCGCCGATGAGGACAATTCTGTCTTTGAGCAGATCTTCGCGGCGGTGGCGGACATTTTCGTCGCGGGGCGCATCCGCTAAAGGGCCGATGAATTCGCGCGACTGAATGATCGGGAAACGGTAGCGGTCGCCGTAAAAATTGAAGATGACCGGGTGGTCGAAGTCCTGATGGAGGGAAGAACAGTTCATTTTTGGATTTTTGCAGGCGTGCTGGAGAACGGTGCGCGCAAAAGAGGCCATCGAGACCTGGTTACTTCTCGCATCGTCACTTTCAGCCGTAGCAGCAGCGTCAGTGGGTTTTGACGAAGGATCACGCTCCGGCGAAAATTGTTTCGGACAAGCTTCGAGCGAACCGGTGACGTGAAACTTTGATTCGTAACGCCGAACCATGCCGTCGGCGTCTACAGGAAATCTTGGGATGCCGGCGTAATTACGATCCTGAAGCATGCCGCCAAGGACGGGGGCGAGCTTCAGCGGTTCTTCCAGGTTGTGTGGAATTTCCGCCCACACTACAGGAGGAGTAATGCCGTCACTCGCGGAATTCGATGGCGGCAGAATGTTCGCCAGCCGGGAAGACTCGACGTGGCACCAGTCTTCTGAGGTGGTATCGAAGTCCATGCCGATCGCGGCAGGATGGTAAGTCTGAATGTTGGAGACCAGCTTGCGGAGTTGTTCGTTGTTGAGCGGACTTTTGCCGCCGAACAGGTTTGGATCGTTGTAATCTTCATCGGTGATTTCGACAATGACGACGCGGTAGGACATCTGCCTGCTATGCAAGCGGAGGAAAGTGTCGAGGCCGGCCATTTCGAAGCCCTTCAGGACGCCGGAAACTTCCATGACGTGCACGACGGCGGTGAGAATGACAATCCAAATGATTGCTTTGAGATAATGACGGCCAAATTCAGGCCAAGAGAATTTTTCACTGCGTTCTTCAGGAGGATTTTTTTTCGTGCCGGAGCTGAATAATCCGGCGAGAAAAGGTCTCCGGGCGTGTGTCACGGCTTGCCCGAAGCTCCTGAAATTTGGAGGGATTCGAGGTAAGCGCGCAACAGGGCGTGTACGGCCGAAGGGTCCATATCTTTAGGCCAAGTGGAGGATTTTTTCACGGCGGCGTGAAAGGCTTGCGATGCGGAGGTGAAGTTTCCCGGCGTGCTGACGAGAATCCAGCAGTCGGAGCCGGCAGGCGCGCCTGCCTGGTCCACAAGGATGAGGCGATACAATCCCGGCTGAAGCGCTGGCGCTGCGACCATGGCCGAATGATTCGCGGCGAACTGCACCTCGAGAGGGCCGCTCGCTGTGGCAGATGCGGAGCTTTTCAACGGCACGAGGTTCACCCAATATTGCCCGGGGTTCATTTCGTTAAATGCCGGAGCTAAATCTATTTTGTGATCTTCGAGAGGAACGACGGTATCCAGGAGGCCCGGCTCGAGCCCGCGGCTGGCGGCGACCATGTATTTTTCGGGATCACCGGTGAAAAGCTTGCGCACCGCGGCCCAGAGATTACCGAGGGTGCTGCCGGTAGATTTCCATTTTGTGGGATCAAGGGGAACTGCACAGCGGTCGGCGGCGTGGCCGGCGCACGAAGAATCGCGCGAAGGCTTTTCACAGATGAACGGTTGCGCGGAGGCCGCT
>JBBRPU010000411.1:0-3339 GCA_038227545.1 Candidatus Acidiferrales bacterium | reverse complement strand
TTCCTGTGCGACCTGCGGCACCAGATCTTCGATGGGCAATTTTTGCAGATATTGCGTGTTGAACCATTCCAGCTTGGCTTTGTCGAAAACGCCATTGGTGCGCGTCACGCCTTCCAGCTTGAATCGCTCCATCAACTCCGGAGCGCGCATGAATTCCACGTCACCGCCGGGCGCCCACCCAAGTAACGCCAGGAAATTCTGGAACGCTTCCGGCAGAAAACCTTCCTCGCGATACAAGCTCACGCTGGTGGCGCCGTGGCGCTTGGACAGCCGTTTGCGATCAGGCCCCAGAATCAACGGAAGATGCGCGAAGATAGGCGGCTTCGCTTCCAGCGCGCGATACAGCAAAACCTGCTTGGGCGTGTTCGAAAGATGATCCGCGCCGCGAATCACATGGGTGATGCGCATATCTATGTCGTCCACCACCACGCTCAGCTGGTACATCGGCTGGCCGAATTCCTCGACGGCATCCGAGCGCAGCAACATGAAATCTTCGATATCGTCGTTGGAAAATTCCGTATCGCCAAAGACCACGTCGTAAAAAGTAGTCTTTCCGCCGATGGGAACTTTAAAGCGAATGGCCGGCTTGGTTCCCGGGTTGCTGGGATTTCCGTCGCGGCATCCGCAGCGAACCACGCGCCGAACCTGACCGCCTTCCGCACCTTCCTCGGCGTGATCTCCGCCCGCATATTTCTCCGCAGGGCAGTAGCACAGAAACGCGGAGCCATTGGCCAGGCATTTCTTGGCGGCGGCGCGGTAAAGCTCGGTGCGCTGCGACTGATAAAATGGCCCTTCGTCCCAATTCAACCCCAGCCATTGCAGACCGGACAAAATGCCTTCCACCAGCTCGGGCTTGTTGCGCTCGGCGTCGGTGTCCTCGATGCGCAAAACCATGGTGCCGCCCTGCTGCCGGGCAAAAAGCCAGTTGAAAAGCGCGGTGCGTCCGCCGCCTACGTGCAGGTACCCGGTGGGCGAGGGCGCGAAACGCACCCGCACGCTGCCGGCATCATTTGTTTGCTCAGGCATAGTCGTTGGTGTCTGCTCTCAACTTGGAAGAACTTCCGTGCGCTCACAGTTTAGCTAAAGCGGAATAGGCAGTCCAACGACAGCGTTAGGGCGCCGGCACGATGCGACGTCCGTTACTGGTACGTGAAAATCCAGAAGCAGGCGTTGTCAATTCTCGACGGCCAGTATAAAGTCTTGTGTATTGCCCCGGTGGTACCTAATATCGCCGTCCCCAGCCCGAACCAGAGATCGCCGCACACCCTGTTCCAACGGCGACTCCACGAGTAACGGAGAGAAAAATCAATGATCAAGAACAAAAATGTATGGCTGCTTGGCTTGCTGGTTAGCCTGATCTTCGGCGCATCGCTTTACGCCCAGGACCGCGATGACCGCGATCGTAACCGCAACAATTACCGCGGACGGTGGACGTACCTTGGAAACGCCCATGTTGACGGCGGCAACGACCACGACAATATTCGCGTGGGCCGAGCTGACGGAAGATTCCGCGCCATTCAACTGCGTATCAGCGGCGGCACCATCGATTTCCAGCGCGTCGTAGTGCACTACGGCAACGGCTCTCAGGAAGAGTTGATCTTCCGTGAGCGCATTCCTTCCGGCGGGCGCACTCGTCCGATGGATCTTCCCGGAGAACGCCGCGTGATCGAAAGTGTGGAACTGTGGTACAGCAAGGAAAGCTGGCACCGCAGGCCCAAGGTGGACCTGTACGGGCTTCGCTAAACCTGAATAAATCAGCAAATGAACAGGCGGGTTGGCGTGATTGCCGGCCCGCCTGTTTTTCTTTTTAGAGCGGTTTTACAGCACGCGGTGATCGGAGTCAGGCTTGTACCCCAAAGTTAGCGATTTTTCGAGCGGAGCGCCGTGAACGAGGACGCTGGCCACGTAATCGCCCATCGCGGGGCCATTCTTGAAGCCGTGGCCCGACCCGCCTCCCACGATCCAAACATTTTCCACGTCCGGGTGGCGGTCAACCAGGTAGTTGCCGGTCGGCGTGTTTTCGTATTGGCAAACGCGTGTCTCGCTCACCGGCGCATCACGCAGGGCGGGGAAACGTTCGTTAAGAAACGTGCGCAACTGTTCGCGGTACGGGGCGGTGGATTCGCGATCCATGGTGTCCGGGTCGGCGGGTAGGGAAAGCTTGTCCACGGCGATCTTGAAGCCGCGATTTTCCAGCACTGGCATGCCGTACGCTTCGACATCCTTGCTCTGGTAAATCCAGGTAGGCATCTGGGGCGGAGAAAAACGCAGGTCGCCCGGCGGCACGCCCAGAAAAAAGACTTCCGCTCGTTCCGGCAGGATGGCGCGACCGAGGAGCGCTGGAAAAATCTTGGGTAGCCAGGGACCACAGGCAAACACAAAAGTCCCGGCGTGAAATGTTTCATTGGAAGTGACGGCGATGCTGTCTAAGCGTCCTCTGGTGGCCGGTGGTGTTACCGCCGCCAACCGATATTGCAGACCGTCGCGCACCATTTCTTCGATGAGTATTTGAACTGCACGCCTGGCCATGAGCGCGCCGCTGTGAGGTTCGAAGATGCCAATATCGTTGGGCTGCACGCCGATTTGCGGGAAACGCCTGGCAAGTTGCGTTGCGTCGAGTCGCTGATGTTCAATCTGCAGGCGCTCGAGCGAGTGCAAGCTCTGCTCCACAAAATCGGAGGTGCCATCGGAGAAGGCGAGAACACCGGTCTCGTGAAAGATTGGTTGTCCGCTGCGAGCCGCGAGACTTTTCCATTGAGGAAGAGAGCGGAGAACCCAGCGGCTGTAGAAATCGTCGGAGCCGTAGGCGGTGCGGATAATGCGCGACTCACCGCCTGAACTGGCGCGGCTGTTGGCGGCTCCGTAGGCATCCAGCAGGAGCACTCGCATGCCCGCCTTGCGCAGTCAGTAGGCAGTCCAGGCGCCAAATACGCCCGCCCCGATGACCACAACGTCCCAGGTTTTCGCAGTGGCGGCTTGCGACCCCGTGGGCCGCGAAACAGCGGGAAACCCGGAGGGCTTCGGCGCGGACGGGACGACAGCTGCCGCTAAAAGAAATTTTGTGGCATCGCGCCGTGAAATTTTCAAAGCTTCCCCTCCCTTACTTTATGCGCGTCGAGTTTACCCCCCGAGCTGCTGGGGGTAACAGCATGAAATGGCTCGAGACCACCATTTCAGCGCGATTTGCATTTCGAACAGAAATGCGGATAGTTACAGAAGGATGGTTACAGAAGACGTCAGAGGCTGCGACCGAACTGAGCCTGACGCTGGGGATGGAACGATGAAGATTGGAATTATCGGCACGGGCATGGTGGGCAAGACGTTGGGAACGAAACTTGT
>JBBRPU010000410.1:0-3364 GCA_038227545.1 Candidatus Acidiferrales bacterium | reverse complement strand
GGCAAAGCGCGAATGAGTTGGTCGCGAGCCTCGACGTAGGTCAGCAGGCCTTTGACACCCAGGCGCAGAAGCGAGTAGCTGTTGGTCTCGTTGTGCTGTTCCCCGACGACAATCAGGCGAGCTTCCGGCGCGCGTTCCATCAGATTGGCGAGGAGCGCTCCGGTGGCCGGCTTGGAGGCGTGCGCATCAATAACATAAACTTGCGCGGGAGGCGGCTCAAAACTGCGCAGATCGGGAGCCAACATGGACTCGAGTTGCGAAGAGATGACCTTGAAATCGGCTTTAGCGAGAATGCGTTCGAACTCGCCCAGGACCAAAGGATGGGGCGAAAGGATGCAGACACTAAGTTTAGGATTTGCGCGTTTTGTAGCCACAGTTTGCCTGTTTTAGAGCGTAGTGAAAAGCCGGAGTAGGGGCAAGGCTATTGGCAGCAAGTGTTCTTGAACCGTTACGTAACGCCTACGCTGCATTTCCTCTCTAATGAATCCGCGAGCTTATGTAGCAGGAGCGCCGTTTAAGGACGCAAAAGCGTGGTTCGATGCGTGGCGGTTCTGAAACGGGCGGAAGCCGCGTAAAATGAGGCTGGGCGAAGTTGTAATGGCTGGCGAGATGACCGGCCGCGAAGCTGGGAGATTACTTTTACCGCGATGCAGGATTTTACCAAATCGGCGCAGGCTCTGCGAGAGTTGCTGGCGCAGCGGATTCTGGTGCTTGACGGCGCCATGGGTACGATGCTGCAGCAAGCCGATTTAACTGCGGCGGATTTTGGCGGCGCGGCTCTCGAGGGATGCAACGAGAATCTGGTACGCACGCGACCGGATGTGGTTCTGGATATTCACCG
This sequence comes from Candidatus Acidiferrales bacterium, assembly GCA_038227545.1. Classification (GTDB taxonomy): domain Bacteria; phylum Acidobacteriota; class Terriglobia; order Acidiferrales; family UBA7541; genus Acidiferrum. Next base: position 2,523 of record JBBRPU010000410.1, on the reverse strand, counting down.
CAAATATTTTGAGGCCGGATCGGACATTGTCGAGACCAACAGTTTTGGCGGCGCGCCGTTTGTGCTGGCGGAATATGGATTGGGCGAAGACGCGCTGTTGCTGAACCGCCTCTCGGCGGAGCTGGCGCGGAAGGCCGCGGATGAATTCAGCACGGCGAAAAAGCCGCGCTTTGTGGGCGGGGCCATGGGGCCAACCACCAAAGCGATTACGGTTACCGGGGGCATCACGTTTGAGGATTTGCAGGCGGCGTACTACACGCAGGCGCGCGGGTTGATTGAAGGCGGCGTGGATTTGCTGCTGGTGGAGACGTGCCAGGACACGCGCAACATCAAAGCGGCGATTCTGGCGATCCAGCAACTTTCGAAAGAGGGCGGCGCGCAGATACCGTTCATCGTGTCGGTGACGATTGAGCCGATGGGAACGATGCTGGCCGGGCAGACGGTGGAGGCTTTGTGGGCTTCGTTGCGGCATGCCAAGCCGCTGGCGTTTGGAATGAATTGCGCTACCGGCCCGGAATTCATGACCGACCATATCCGGACGCTGAGCCAACTGACCAGCGAATATGTTTCCTGCTATCCCAACGCGGGACTGCCGGATGAAGAAGGAAAATATCTGGAGACGCCGACGACCTTAGCGGCGCAACTGGAAAAATTCGCGGATCACGGGTGGTTGAATTTTATAGGCGGATGCTGCGGGACGACGGAGAAACACATTCACGCCATCGCGCAAATGGTGGAAGGCAAGAAGCCGCGGCAGCGACCGGCGGAGTCACATCGCGCGATTTACTCCGGGATTGAAACCATCGAAGCGGATGAGCAGACGCGGCCGCTGCTGGTGGGCGAGCGCACCAACGTGATCGGATCGCGTTTGTTCAAAAATCTGGTGGCGGAAGAAAAGTGGGAAGAGGCCAGCGAAGTGGCGCGGCGGCAGATTCGCGGCGGCGCCCACATTGTGGATGTGTGCCTGCAAAGCACGGAGCGCGAAGAGAAGAAAGATATCGAGCCGTTTTACGAGAAGCTGATTCGCAAAGTGAAAACGCCGGTGATGATTGATACCACGGACCCAGAGGCCATCGAACTGGCGCTGACGTATTGCCAGGGAAAGTCCATTATTAATTCCATCAACCTGGAAGATGGGGAAGAGAAATTCGAGAGGGTGGTGCCGCTGGCGCACGACTTTGGCGCGGCGGTGGTGGTGGGCTGCATTGATGAAGACAAGCAGCAGGCGCAGGCGTTCACGCGCGAGCGCAAGGTGGCGATTGCGAAACGCAGTTATGAATTGCTGACCACAAAATATGGGCTGGGTCCGGAAGATATTATTTTCGACCCACTGGTGTTTCCGTGTGCGACGGGGGATGAGAACTATATCGGCGGCGCGGTGGAGACGGTGGAAGGCATCCGGTTAATCAAGCAGGCTTTGCCTGACACGCGTACGATCCTGGGTATTTCGAACGTGTCTTTTGGACTGCCGGCGGGCGCGCGGGAAGTGGTGAATTCCGTTTTTCTGTATTACTGCACGAAAGCGGGGCTGGACCTGGCGATTGTGAATACGGAAAAGCTGGAGCGGTTTGCTTCCATCCCGGAGCAGGAACGGCGGCTGGCGGAAAATTTATTGTTTTCGCATCCGCCGGCGAATGTGCCGGCTGACCATCCGCAAGCGGCGTTGTTGAGCAACGTGCCGGCGGACTGGCGGGAGCAAAGCAAGGAACAGAAAGCAGCGGTAAACCAGTATTACATCGCGGCGATTGCGGAACATTTTCGCCACGCGACGAAAAAGCAAAAAGTCAGCACTGCGGACTTGCCTCTGGACGAGCGACTGGCGAACTACATCATTGAGGGCACACGCGACGGATTGATTGCAGACCTGGAGCGCAAGCGCGCCGAAGGAACCGCGCCGCTGGACATAGTGAACGGTCCGCTGATGGCCGGGATGGCGGAAGTGGGGCGGTTGTTCAACGCCAATGAGCTGATCGTCGCGGAAGTGCTGCAGTCCGCGGAAGCCATGAAGGCAGCGGTGGGGCATCTCGAGCAGTTTATGGAAAAGGCGGACACCGCGAAGCGCGGAAAAGTGGTGCTGGCAACGGTCAAAGGGGACGTACACGATATCGGCAAAAACCTGGTGGAAATCATATTCAAAAACAATGGATATGACGTGGTGAACCTGGGAATCAAAGTGCCGCCGGAAGAATTGATCAAGGCCTACGCGCAGCACAAGCCGGACGCCATCGGATTGTCGGGATTGCTGGTGAAGAGCGCGCAACAAATGGTGATTACCGCGAGCGACTTAAAAGACGCGGGGATTATGGTGCCGCTGCTGGTGGGGGGCGCGGCGCTGTCCGCGAAATTCACACAAACAAAAATTGCACCGAGCTATGGCAAAGCGGTGTTTTACGCCAAGGACGCGATGACCGGTTTGCGTTTGATGAATGAGTTGATGGATCCGGAGACGCGAGAAAGCGCGGAACAAGCGCACACATTTTCGGGAAATGGCGTGAACGTTTCCACTACGGTGACGGTAGCTCC
>JBBRPU010000409.1:0-3379 GCA_038227545.1 Candidatus Acidiferrales bacterium | reverse complement strand
GCTGTGGGTGAATCCTCAATGCCGCTTCGCGTCCAGGTGGTATGCGAATAACTCTAGAACCTGTATTTCAAGCCCAGTTGCACCTGGCGCATGGGGATGGACAGAGACGTAATCGTACCGAAAGACCCAGGCCCATCGTCCAGAAAATTATCGGGCTGGGCGAAGTACGGATGATTCAGCATATTGAAAAACTCGGCGCGAAATTCGAGTTTTTGTTCTTTGAGCAGATTGAATTCTTTTCGGATGGAGCCGTCCAGGATGGTTTCCCCCGGGCCGGTCAGGATATTGCGCCCGGCATTTCCAAAGGTGAAATCCGCAGGCGCAGCAAAAGCATTGATGTCGAACCATAGATCCGGCGACCGCTGGCCCGATGGAAGATTTCCGTTACCGACGCGATCGGCGCGAAGCAGACCCTGGCTGCCGGTATTGGAAGGATCGAATCCGATGAGTGGGGAGAAGGGAAAGCCGCTGGCAATCGTAAAGATTCCACCGACGTGCCAGCCGCCAGCAATTAAATCCAGCACATGGTTTTCGATGTTGTGCTGCCGGCCACGACCGAACGGAAGCTCGTAGTCGAAGCTGGTAACCCACCTCTGGCGCTGGTCGAAATCCGCAAGGCCTTTTTCGGCAGCCAAATCGTAGCTATTCTGCGGGAATGGCTGAGCGCAGCAAATCTCCGGCAAATCGTTGATGGCCTTGCTGAGCGTGTAGGAACTCAAAAAGGACAGGCCAAAGCTGTAGCGTTTCTGCAGCTTCAACTGCAACGAATGATACGTAGAGTTGCCGCGATTCTGGATAGAGGTGAAGGAATTGAGATTGGGAAATGGGCGGCGAGACTGCACGTCTCCCGGGCCAGGAGTTTGCACCTGGTTTTGATCTGTGACCACCTGGAGGTGCGTGCCTTTAGAGCCGGCGTAGGCGATCTCCAATGACATCTTGCCGGGGAGCGCTTGCTCAACGGCCAAGTTCCATTGCTGGTAATACGGCGTCTTCAATCGTTGGTCAACGCTCGTCACTGGCGGATTCACCGCGTTAGCCGGATCCACTGCCGGAAAGCCGCCGGAAACGGTGAGCAGCGGGGTGATGCCGTCGCTGATAAACAATGGCCGTGAGAAAAACGGCACATTGTAGGCCAGCTGCAACGGAGCCGCGGTGCGAATTTCCTGCCCACTGTAAAAAATGCCATAAGCGCCGCGAAGGACGCTCTTGCCGCTGTCAAAAGGACTCCATGCGAATCCAATACGCGGAGAGACATTGTGTTTGTCAACGTCCACGAGGCCACGTGAAGCGCCGTTGCGGTTGGCGACGATGATCTGGCCAGTGGCGAAGTCAAAGTTGCTCTGCTTGTTGTTGACCTCTACGATGGGCGAGAAATAATCGTAGCGCACGCCAAGATTCAGAGTCAGATGCCGGTTCACTTTGAAATCGTCTTGGGCGAAAACATTAGGGACATGTTGCCGGTTGCCCAAGTTCAAGAGCGTCGAAATACTGGAGGTCAGCGGCAGGCCAAGCAGCTCGTCTGCGATGGAACTGCCCGAGTCCACAATACCCGCGGGATCGGATGTAAATTGGCCCGTAAAAACGAACGTGCCGTTGGGGTCGGCTACCTGGAAAATATTGAACTCGCTCCAGCGCATTTCCGCGCCAACTTTGATGGTGTGTCTTCCACGGGTGAGGCTCAGGGCATCTCGGATTTGACGCTCCTGGCTGGCCAAAATCGTGGGCGCAAAGCCCGGATCCCCAGTTCGGCGGTATCCGCTGGGCCGGAATAGAGTGATGCCGTTGGTGGAGGGGTTGTCAGGAACTCCGGGAACACGCAACTCCGCCGGCGGCAACTGGTTTCCTCCGGGCGGCACTCCACGTCGAACATGAACGTAGTTAAATCCCAAACGAAACTCGTTTACCACCGTGGGCGAAAAAATATGCGTGTATCCAAGCGCTGCGCCCTTGGTGTCTTCGAAGGCCTTGCCGGTACCGCCGCCTCCGCCGTTGGCTAGTCCTGGCAGTGGCGTGGGCACCACATCCAGGCGGCCGCTCATGGAGTAACGCCCAAACAACTGGTTAGAGGAGGACAAGTTGTAGTCCAGGCGGCCATCGCCCTGGTCAATACGATCCTTCTCGGTCGGCGAGATTCTGAAATTGTTGCGGAAGCCGGTGGGATTGGCGTTCGGAAGCGGATAGAGGTTCAACATGGCCTGTGAGATGGGATCAATGCGATCAGCGGGAATCACATTCCCGGGAAACGGCAATCCGGTCTGCGGATCGAAGATGACGGAATTTTCCGCGCCGGAGAAGTCTCCAGTGCGCACCGCTGCTGTGGGAACCGAGGAGATCAAAGTTTGGGGATTGCGAATTCTTGTGCCCTGGTAATCGCCGAACGCAAAAAGCTTGTCCTTCCGTATCGGGCCGCCCAGCGTGACGCCAAACTGGTTTTGTTTGAACGAGGCCTTCTTGGTGGCGGGATCTTCAAAGAAATCTCGCGCATCCAGCGCGGAGTTACGGAAAAACTCAAAAACGGTGCCGTGAATTGAGTTGCTTCCGGACTTGATCACCGCGTTGATCGCTGCGCCACCGCTCCGGCCAAATTCGGCGGAGAAAGAATTGGTCTGAATCTTGAATTCTTCGATAGCGTCAACGCTGGTGCGCAGAATCAGTCCGCCGTTGTCGTTGGAATTGTTGTCTATGCCATCGAGAAGAAAATTATTCAGGGTTCCGCGCGCGCCATTGGCCACGAAACTGTTCTGCCCGCCGGTGCTGGAACCGCCAATGTTTCCGTTCGTGCCGGAGCTGGTGCGCACCACGCCGGTGGTAAGGGTTGCCAGCTGCACATAGTCGCGGCCGTTCAACGGGAGGTCGGTAATTTGCTTCGAAGAAATGACCTGACCCAACGAAGATGTTTCCGTCTGAATCACCTGCGTATCGGCGGAAACCTCCACGTTTTCGCTCACCGCTCCGATGGACATGTCGAAATCAATGCGCAAACGATCCTGGACTTGAACAGTGATGTTATCTCTGGTGGCACTTTTAAAACCTGTCGCTTCCACTCTTACGGAGTACAGCCCAGTCCGCAGAGGGGGCGACACATAGTCGCCGTGGTCGTCCGACGTGACAGTCCATTGCGCGTTGGTGGCTTGCGAAGTGATGAGAATAGTAGCGGACTGAACGGCCGCGCCACTCTGGTCGCGCACGTATCCGACGATGCTGCCACTATCCAGTTGCGCAAATGCCGGTGTGACCAAAAGGAGGAATGCCAGGACGAGTTTCATAGAGGCTCCCGCGGAGACGAGGCCAACGCCTCGATAGATTGACGAACCCTTGAAAGGAGATTCAAGGCAAAATGGACGGTAGCACAATAAAGGAAACAAAAGAAAACAAATCG
>JBBRPU010000408.1:0-3381 GCA_038227545.1 Candidatus Acidiferrales bacterium | reverse complement strand
GGCGCCAAAGAAATCAGGGAAGCGATCGAACTGTTGGGAGCAGAGCGCATCGGGCACGGTATCGCTGCGATGCACGACCCTGCGCTGATGGACCTGCTGGCGGAGAAACACATCCCACTGGAAATTTGCCCCGCAAGCAATATCAAGACCGGAGCGCTGGCGCGACAACTTGGAGTTGCCGAGGCCAATATCGCGCAGCATCCGTTGCCGCAGTTGTTTCGCAGCGGCGTGCCGATCGTCCTTTCGACCGACGATCCGGCGATGTTTCACACCACCCTGCTCGCGGAGTATGAAAACGCGCGGCGGATGGGATTGCGGGAACAGGAATTAGCAGAGATCGCGCAGAACGGCTTCAACTATTCGTTCCGTTCGCCGAAAACCTAGGTAGGCCGCGGCTCCAGCTCCGGACTGTCGCCAGACGTACAGTACCGTTTTCATCAACAGCCTGTGCACGTTGGGAAACGCCTAAGCCTTCCCCAGAAACTCAAATGTTATAGTTGAGGTATGAAAGCACACGTATGGGTGATGCCGAAACGCACCGTGCTCGACCCGCAGGGCCAAACCATTCAGCACGCGCTGGGCAGCCTCGGTTACGCCCAAGTGAAAGACGTCAGGCAGGGCAAGTTTTTTGTGCTGGAGCTCGACGGCTGGAGCCGCGAGGACGCACAGCGTCAGGTCGAGTTGCTGTCGAAAGATGTCCTCACCAATCCGGTCATCGAAGAATTCCGATTCGAAATCGTGGACTGACGCAGCCATGTTTAACCTGCACACAAATTCGAGAAGCGCTCCGCCGCCAGGCCGGCAGCGCGCTAAAACTATCCTGTTATTCGCGATGATTCTGTGCGCCACTTTTTCAAACGGCTGCAAGACCAGCGCGCATAGCTCGGACGCGCGGCTGCGCGGGATTGACGAGATGCTGGACGCGGAGTTGCCCAAGGGCTCCAACCTGGCCCGCGTGAACCTTTTTCTAAACGAGCGAGGCTACAAAGTCGAAAATCCCGGCAGCGGGCAAACGGTGGTGGCGGTGGTTCGAAAAATTGATACCGAAACCCTTAGGCCCGCCAATGCCCGGGTGACGTTTCATTTTGATAAGCAGGATCAGTTGCAATCCTACGAGATGGCCGCCGCTCCCGACCAACCGCTGCATCCTTAGTCCAATCAGTTACCCCCGCACCGATTGGCAACACCGCTAGCCGCATTTTTGTTGGCGATTTTTCGAGCATGTTAACCTTGAAATAGATTCAGGGAGACCATCCTCATGTGTGGAATCGTCGGCTATATCGGCCCTAAAAAAGTGGTACCGGTAATTATCGAGGGCCTGCGCAAGCTGGAATATCGCGGCTACGACTCCGCAGGTATCGCGGTGGTAACAAAAGAAGGCAAGCTGGAGATTCGCCGCGCCGCGGGAAAGCTGCGCAACCTGGAAGAAGTCATCGCCAAGTCGCCGATCGAAGGCACTTACGGAATTGGACACACGCGCTGGGCCACGCACGGCCGCCCCACGGAAGAAAATGCCCACCCGCATCGCGATTGCAGCGGGCAAATTGTAGTGGTGCACAACGGCATCATCGAAAACTATCTGGAGCTGAAAGAACAACTGCAGCGCGAAGGTCACAAATTCGTAACAGAAACAGACACGGAAATCGTTGCCCACCTCGTGGAAAAGAACTCTGCGGGAAATACACCCCTCGAGGAAGCGGTCCGCAAATCGCTGAAAGAATTGCGCGGAATCTATGCGCTGGTATTTTTATCTGCGAAGGAGCCCATGAAAATCGTGGCGGCTCGCCTGGGGCCGCCCAGCGTAATCGGAATCGGCGACGGTGAATATTTCGTGGCCAGCGACATCCCGGCCCTCCTGGAACATACGCGCGAGATGTTTTTCCTCGCCGATGGCGACATCGCGGTGTTGACCCGCGACGGCGTGAAAGTGATGGATCACGACGGCAAGGCCGTCCACCGCCCGACACAACACGTGGCCTGGGACCCGGTCATGGTGGAAAAGGGCGGCTACAAGCATTTCATGCAGAAGGAGATTTTCGAGCAGCCGCGCGCGGTACGTGACACGCTGCTGGGACGCATTTCGCAGGACACCGGCAAGATTTTTCTGGATGAAATGAAAATCAGCGAGGAGCAGTTCCGCGGTTTTCAAAACGTGCGCATCGTGGCTTGCGGAACCAGCTGGCATGCCGGTTTGGCTGCCAAGTTCATGATCGAAAAGCTGGCGCGCATTCCGGTGGAAGTGGATTACGGAAGCGAATTTCGCTATCGCGATCCCATTCTCGATGCCAACACCTTAACCGTGTGCATCAGCCAATCGGGCGAGACCGCCGACACTCTGGCGGCGCAGCGCGAAGCCAAAGCTAAGGGCTCACCCACCGTCGCCATCTGCAACGTCATGGGCTCGATGATCACGCGTGAAGCCTCAGGAACCATTCCCACGCATGCGGGCCCGGAAATTGGCGTGGCTTCTACGAAAGCATTCACCGCGCAACTCACCGCGCTGCTGCTGCTCGCGGCATATCTGGGCCAGGTTCGCGGAAAAGTCAGCGGCGAGAGCGCCATCAAGTTGATGCAGGAAATCACGCGCATACCGCACAAGATGGAGCGCGTGCTGCAAACCGACGAAAAAGGTATTTACGAGCATCTCGCGCGGCAACTGTTCCGCTACAGCGACTTTTTATATCTCGGCCGCGGCATTCACTATCCCATTGCGCTGGAAGGCGCGCTGAAGCTCAAGGAAATCTCCTACATTCACGCGGAGGGCTATCCTGCCGGCGAAATGAAGCACGGCCCGAACGCGCTGATTGACGAGAATCTGCCGGTAGTCGTTCTAGCCACGCGCGACGAGAGCGATCCGGATTCGATGACCCGCTATGAAAAGAGCGTGTCGAATATTCAGGAAGTAAAAGCGCGTGACGGCATCGTGATTTCCATCGTGACGGAAAATGATCACCTCGCGCGTTCGGCGTCCGACCACATCATCGAGTTGCCTCCGTCGCCGGAATTGCTATCTCCGCTGCTGGAAATCATCCCGCTGCAGTTGTTGGCGTACCACATCGCGGTCCGGCGCGGCTGCGACGTGGACCAACCCAGAAATCTGGCGAAATCGGTGACGGTCGAATAGCATCGCGCCACTCCTGACGCAACCGATTTCCGCTAGAATGAAAGCATGAGTTGTAGAAGGGCGCTTTTCACCGCACTACTGTTGCTGCTTCCTTTCGTGAAGCATTCACCTGCCGTGCAAAATCCCGAAACGGCAACTCTCAAGTCTATTCACGCAGACAACCTGAAGCATTTAAGCCAACCGCAGATTGCGGCGCTTGCTGGATTGAGCGTCGGCGCAAGCGTTGGAAAGCCAGACTTGCAGGCCGCCGCGGACCG
>JBBRPU010000407.1:0-3381 GCA_038227545.1 Candidatus Acidiferrales bacterium | reverse complement strand
CCGAAGAGCGCGATGCGCAGGAGGAGATAGCCGGCAGCCACTGCGCATATCGGGGCGTAACGCGCGATTTTTGTTTTGAAAGGCACAGCGGCGTTTTTCGAGCGCACGAAATGTTCGTAGACGATGGCCAGCGGAGCGAACATGAGCGCCGGCTCTTTGGAGAGCATTGCCAGGGCGAAGCACGCGACAGTTCCCAGGTAAATCTTTACGGAGGCGCTGTCGAGTTGGGTAAAAAACCAGAAGGCCAGCAGGACGAAAAGTGTGACTTCGAGCTCGGGTAATGCGGCGATCCAGTTGATGACTTCTGTATGTATGGGGTGCACCGCGAAGAGTGCCGCAGCCAGCCCGGCAATGCGGCGACCATGGAAGAGGCGGCGGCCAGCAGTAAAGACCATCACGACCACGGCAGCATTCAAGGCGACGTTGAAGAGGTGAAAGCCGAAAGGGATGTCTCCGAAGATCTGCCACAGGAGGAGATAGGCGAAAGTCATCAGCGGGCGGTAGTAGTTGGTGAGACCGGCGGCGCCGATGAAAGACCACACTGTGGAGCTGAAGATTTGCGGGAGGTAGTGCCAGCTCTTCACGTAGGGGTTTTGCAGGATTTGCTGCTGATCATCGTAAACGAAGCTGTTGAAGAGGGTGTTGCCGTAGGCCAGGAGCGACAAAAGTATGAGGATGGCGATGAGGATCTGGTCGGATGGTGATTTGGCGAGCCAATGCGCGGAGGATTTTTCTGGCGGCGCTGGCTGTTGGCGCGCGCTTCCGGGGTGCAGGATTTCCGGGTGATCGGCTGTCGTGGTCATTTAATTTAATGAATCTGGATTTATTTTAGTTTAGTTAACTGCAGTTGAGGCGAGGGTTCGCTATGATTTTCGCGTGTCGAGTTCTATAACCGCGAGGTACACGCTGGAAGTTCAGGTTGCAGTTTGGTGGGAGGCTGTGTGGAGCGGGGAAGAATTCAGAAGCAGGTTCCTCACCCGCCTGGGGAAAGCGGCGGGTTCGGAATGACAACGGGTGCCTGGGATGAAGTTTGTTTTGGTCCGGCGGAAGAGAAGGGGCGGCTTGTTATACTTTCGGTGATGAATATCGCGGAGATTGGTGGTGCTTGTTCAATACCAAAACCCCCACGTGCAAAAACGGCCCGTGGGGCACCCGTTGCACGTGGGGTGCGTAGGGTGCTAGTTGTCGCTGTGCTTCTGGGTATGGTGGGCTGCTGCGGGGCGTGGGCGCAGAAAGTGGATTCGCTTGAGCCGATCCGGCGGATGGAGAGGCGCTACCGGGCGGCTAAGACGCTGCAGGCTACGTTTCTGGAGCGATATACGGAGAATGGGCGAGCGGTGCGGGTGGAATCCGGGGTGGCTTATTTTCGGCGGCCGGGGAAGATGCGGTGGGAGTATGCGGCTCCGGAGAATAATCTGTTTTTGATTGATGGGAAGAATGCGTGGTTTTACGTGCCGGCGGACCATACGGTGACGCGGGTGCCGGCGAAGCAGAGTACGGATTGGCGGACGCCGCTGGCGCTGCTGGCGGGGGAGACGAAGGTTTCAAAAGTGTGCGCGAAGATTGAGCTCGTGGCCGATGAAAAGACGGAGAGTGCGCAGAATGCGGTGTTTCGTTGCCGATTACGAGCAGAGATTTCCGACCCAGGAACGAGGGCTCGCGGTGCGCCTGCAGCGGCGGGCAGGCCTGCCGCTGCGAGCGGTCCTGCTGAGGAGGACAAGCGCGAGGCCGCGCAGGATACGGTGCTGCTGGAAGTGAGTCGCGATACCGGGGAGTTGGCGCGGATTGTGATTCGGGACAAAGGCGACGTGGGGATTGAATTTAGATTTGAGCAGTGGCGGGACGACCCGGTGGTGGCGGAGGCGTTGTTTCATTTTGAGGCGCCGCGAGGGGTGGCGATTGTGAATGGAGAATTCCCGGCGGAGCGACGAACGGGAAAGGAATAGAACAGCGACGATCCTGGGGATATCGACGCGATTCCTTGAGGCTCGGACCCACCTTGCAAAAACCTGGATCGGGCAGGGCAGAAGCAGGTTCCTCACCCGCCTGGGAAAGCGGCGGGTTCGGAATGACATCGTCGTTTGGCGCGGGGGAGATAGTTTGGAAAGACATCGTCGCTTTGCGCGGGGCAGATAGCTTGGAATGACATCGTCGTTTGGCGCGGGGGAGATAGCTTGGAAAGACATGGTCACTCGGCGCTGGGGAGACGGAAGGCAACCCGCTACGCAGAAAAACCTGCAAAAAAGCCGCGCGGATGGGCCACCTGAAGACAGCTCGGAGGGGCCACCTGAAAACGGCGACGGTGACGGCAGCGACCGGTGAGTATGGCGTTTCCGGGAAGGAACAGCCATCCATCCCCGTTGGCTACCCGTACATCTTACTTGGGGTAAACTGAGGGTCTATGGGGGAGTTTGTCTGCCGCGTGGCGGATGCCAACGGCCGGGTATTTTCGCAAGTCGAGGCCGCAGGCACGCTGGACGAAGCACGCCAGAAATTGGCGGACCGGGGCTTGTACGTCTACTCGGTGGAGACGCGCGGAAGCCTGATGGGCGTGCTGAATCGCCGCACGCAGCGGCAAATTGGCGGCTCAGACTTTTTAATTCTCAACCAGCAATTCAATACGCTAATCAAGGCGGGCCTGCCGATTCTGAAGGCACTGGACCTGTTGGCTACGCGGGCCACGACCCACAAGCTGCGGCCGGTCATCACGCAGATTCGCGACCGGGTGCGGGAGGGCAAGTCGCTTTCGGAAGCCATTGACGAAGCGGGTGTTTTTTCCAAGGTGTACTCGACGGCGATTCTGGCGGGCGAGAAGAGCGGAAATCTTTCGGGCGTTCTGGACTACTACATCGCGTACCAGAAGGTGAGTACCGGCGTTCGAAAGAAGATTCTGGCGACGCTGGTGTATCCGGTGCTATTGATCGTGGTGGCGACCATGATCGTGACGTACCTGGTTACAAGCGTGGTGCCGAAATTCGCAGTGTTGTACCGGGATTTGGGCGTGGAGTTGCCGGCGTCCACGAAATTGCTGATGGCATTGACGGTGGATTACCGTTACGTGGTGCTGGGTACCATTGCGGCGATATTCGTTGCAGCTATTGGAGTGTTTGCGTGGTCGCGTACGGAAGAGGGTGGCGCCGCGTTTGACCGGTTCAAGTTCAAGCTGCCGGTGATTGGTGACACGCTGCTGAAATTCCAGGTAGCGCAGTTTTCCCGCACGTTGGCGACATTGCTGACCGGCGGCACTACGCTAGTGACCGCGCTGCAAACGGCTTCCGATGCGCTGACCAGCAAATTGCTGCGCATCACGATTTTGCGCGCCACGCAGATGGTGCGCGAAGGCGAATCGCTGCACAGCGCGCTGGCCTCGCGAGGGGTGAT
>JBBRPU010000406.1:0-3396 GCA_038227545.1 Candidatus Acidiferrales bacterium | reverse complement strand
CTCATTGACGGCCGCATCGCCGAAATCTGCGAAGCAAATTTCCTCGACGGCGTTCTCGCCGTCCCGCAATTTGTGCTCCATGAGCTGCAACTGGTCGCCGACTCTTCCGATCCTTTAAAACGCCAGCGCGGCCGCCGCGGTCTTGAAGTTCTCCAGCGTATACAGAAAATGCCGCAGGTCGAAGTGCGCGTGCTCGACGACGATTTTGCGCACACCACCGACGTGGATCACAAGCTCATCGAGTTGGCCCGCCGCACCGGCGCCAAAATCGTCACCAACGCTTTCAATCTCAACAAAGTAGCCACGGTTCAGGGTTTCTGCGTCCTGAACGTCAACGAACTCGCCAACGCCCTCAAGCCCGTGGTACTTCCCGGCGAAACCATGCACGTCCTTATCCAGCGCGAAGGCAAAGAAGCCATGCAGGGCGTCGCCTATTTGAGCGACGGCACCATGGTCGTGGTAGACGGCGCGCGCCGCATGATCAACAAGACCGTGGACATCATCGTCACCTCCGTCCATCAAACCACCGCCGGCAAAATGATTTTTGGCCGCGTGGACGAACGCTCCGAACCCACCGGCCCGCTAGCCCGCGCCGCCGCCGCAGGCCGCAGCACCGGCACCGCTTCCACGCCCTCGTATAATTCAGCCACAACCTCAGTGAGAGAAACTCGCCCGGCGGATCAGGATCCCGCACCTCCGCCGGAACCCGACGTATAGCCAGCCCGCTCCCACAAGAAAATCACAACTACACGGCGGGTGCCCCACCCTCGGTTTTTTGGAGGGTGGGGTTCGTCACGTGGAAACACCTCGAATCGCTCCGCGATGTCCTTTACCGCTTTGATCTTGGAACGCGTCACGTGGAAACACCTCGAATCGTTCCGCGATGTCCTTTACCGCTTTGATCTTGGAACGCGTCACATAAAACGCGAAACCCGTTTCGCGTCTCCACTACCCTTGCGGTACACTTTCACAGTTTGTAGTAAACACAAAATCTTCCACGACAACATGAATCGCATCATCGCAACATGTCTCGAATAACCGCCATCCTCCCGGCCTCCGGACTCGGCACGCGCATGGGCGCGGACACTCCCAAGCAATTCCTCGAACTTGCCGGCACCCCCATCGTCATTCACAGCCTGCGGCGCATCGCCTCCTGCCCGCTGGTCACCGACATCATCGTCGCTACCCGCGCCGATGTTCTCGAATCCTTGCAAGCCACCATTCGCGCGGAAAAATTCACGCAACTCGTCCGCGTAGTGCGCGGCGGCGATTCCCGTCAGGACTCCGTCGCCCAAGCGTTGCGCGAAGTTCCCGCCGACACCGAAATTATTCTCGTCCACGACGCCGTCCGCCCCTTCGTCACTGTGGAGCAAATCACTCGCGTCATCGAAGAAGCGCGCAAATGCCAGGCCGCCATCCTCGGCATTCCCGCCATGGACACCGTGAAAGAAGTAAAACGCGCCAGCCTCCCTGAAGATGTCGCGCTCATCATCGGCACCATTCCGCGCGAACGCGTGGTCATGGCGCAAACTCCCCAAGCCTTTTCCGCCAAACTTCTCAAAGAAGCTTTCGCTCGCGCCGCTGCCGACGGCGTCAACGCCTCCGATGAAGCCGGCCTCGTCGAACGCCTCGGCCATGACGTCCACGTGGTCCTCGGCTCCGAGCGCAATATCAAGATCACCAGGCCCGCCGACATGGAGCTCGCGCGCTTCTACCTCGAGCTCGAGCGCAAAAAAACGTGAGCGCCCGCTGCGGCATTGGTTACGACCTCCATCGCCTCGAAGCAGGCCTCAAATTGATTATCGGTGGCCTGCACGTCCCCTTCGATAAGGGACCCGCAGGCCACTCCGACGGAGACGTCGTCGCCCACGCCATGTGCGACGCTCTTTTCGGCGCCGCCGGACTCGGCGACATCGGCACGCATTTCCCCGATACCGATCCTCAGTGGAAAAATGCCGACAGCATGCAATTCCTCGAACACGCCGCGCGCCTGCTGGACGAAAAAGATTTTTCCATCGAGCACATTGATGCCGTGGTGATCCTGGAAAAACCAAAACTCGGTCCGCATTTTCCACAAATGCGCGAAAAATTGGCTCGCGCCCTCAGCGTCTTCCCCGACCGCATTCACCTGAAAGCAAAAACCAACGAAGGCGTAGACGCCATCGGCCGCGGAGAAGCCATCGCCGCCTGGGTCGTCGCCACCATCGAAGTAAAATAGCTTTCTACCACGCACAGCCTTGTCTTAAAAAAAGTCGTAGTCGCATCGAAAGAGTCGCACGCTCGATAGCCCACAGAAACACGGCGGGTGCCCCACCCTCGATTTGTAGGGTGGGTCTTGCAACGTGGGAACACCCAGCAGATAACCTCATAGCAGGTCCAAGCCATTCCTATGCAGGGCCTGCGCGCCGTGGTGGGTGGGGTACGTAACGTAGGAACACTAAAAAACTCCCCGCGCAGCAAATGTTGGAATTTTCTCCTGTAAACTTCACCACATGTCTTCCGAGCGACCGCCTCGCATTCCTGCGCCCAATCTTTTCGCGGGTTCGGACGTCGCCGATATTCTGCGCGAACGCGGCTGGGCGACGAATGACACATTTTCGCCCGAACTCGACTCCTGGTGCGAACGCGCCGCCGCCATGCTCGGCTCCCACGCCGCCGATCGCGCGGCCTTAACCGACTTACTCGCCCTGATTTTTCACTATGACGCCGCAGCGGTGCTGCAGCGCGTCGAAAGCCACGCGGTTCTAGCGCGTTACGGCGCCAGAGACGTGGTGCGCCGGCTGGCTTTTCTGTTACTCGAGGAACGCATCCTCGACTCCGAGCGCTTCAAGGAAATAATCAACGTGATGAAAGAAACCTCCGACCTGCGCAGCCGCGATCTTTTCCTCCCCATTCGCCTGGCCCTGGCCGGCAAAGCCGGCGACGGCGAACTGGACCGCGTCGTGTTACTCCTTGATGAAGCAGCCGCGCTACCCTTCACGCCGTCAGTCAAATCCGCACGCGCACGCATCCTCGAATTCTGCGCCGCGCTCGATTAACACCGCCGCACTCTCGCAGCAGTCTTCCACGCTTCCACGAATTTGCGCCCGCCTGTACACTGTGTCCTCGCATGAGCCCGCTCACCGATCGTCTGACTGGAATCAACGCCGTCCGCGAAGCCCTGCAGGCCGGCAGCGCCATTGATCGCATCGTCATCGCGCGCGGCCGGCACGACACCCGCACCGAAGAAATTGTGCAGCTCGCACGCGCCCACGGCATCCCGGTCCGCTTCGAAGACCGCAGCCAGATTGATCGCCTGGCAAACTCCAAAGATCATCAGGGAGTAGTCGCAATCGTGGCCGCGCGCGCCGCCAGTTCGCTCGACGAGGTCGTGCAACGCGCCAACGCCGGAGGCGG
>JBBRPU010000405.1:0-3408 GCA_038227545.1 Candidatus Acidiferrales bacterium | reverse complement strand
TTTGCCGATCTACGCACTGACCGGCCCGGCCGGAAAACTGTTTCACCCCATGGCCGATACCATGGCCTTCGCTTTAATCGGCGCGCTGGTGCTCACTTTGACGGTGGTTCCCGTGCTGGTCAGCTACTGGTTCACCAAAGGTGTAAAGGAAAAGCCCAACCGCATTTTTGACTGGGTGCGTGACGTTTACGCTACCTGGCTGGACTGGTGCCTCACCCATCCCACAATCACTCTGACCGCGGGAGTACTGATTTTCGCGGCGTCGTTATTGCTCTTACCGGTGATTGGCGGAGAATTTCTTCCCCACCTCGATGAAGGCGCGCTGTGGGTCCGCGCAACCATGCCGTACACCATCTCTTTCGAAGACTCCAGCAAGTTCGCCCCGAAGATTCGCGATTTGCTGGCGCAGTATCCGCAGGTCACCGTGGTTGGTTCCGAACTAGGCCGCAATGACGATGGCACCGATCCCACGGGCTTCTTCAATTGCGAATTCTATGTCGGGTTGAAACCCTACGACGACACGGCGTGGAAAAGCGGGACCATCCACTCCAAGCAGCAGCTCACCGAGGATATCGAGAAGAAGTTGCAGGCCTATCCCGGCGTCATTTTCAATTACACGCAACCGGCGGAAGACGCCGTGGATGAAGCACTCACCGGCTTGAAAAGCGCGCTGGCGGTAAAAATCTTCGGCCCCGATCTCGACGTGCTTGAGAAAAAGGCCGTCGAGATCAAAAATGTGCTGGGTAAAACACCCGGCTTCTCAGAACTCACGGTCGTGCGCGAACTGGGCCAGCCCAGCCTGATCATTGATGCCGACCGGCAGAAAATTGCGCGTTACGGCATTAACGTTTCCGACGTCGAAGCCGTCGTGCAAGCCGCGGTTGGCGGTCAGACCGCGACGCAAGTTATCCAGGGCGAAAAGCTTTTTGACCTAGTTGTGCGCATGGAGCCGCAATACCGTTCGAGCGCGCACGACATCGGCGCACTATTGGTGCCCGCACCCGGAGGCCAGCAGATTCCTTTGTCGGAACTCTCGACCATTAAAGAAGGTAGCGGCGCATCATTCATTTATCGCGAAAATAACTCGCGCTACATCGGAATTCAGTTTTCTGCGGAGGGCCGCGATCTCGAAGGCATTGTGAAAGCGGGCCAGCGCGCGGTAGGAAAACAGGTCAAGCTTCCCGAAAATTACCGCCTTGATTGGGGTGGCGAATACACTTCTTTGCTGGAAGCCAAAGCGCAGCTTTATATCATCGGGCCGCTCGCGATACTGCTGATCTTTCTGATCCTTTTCGCGCTTTACGGAAATTTTAAATTCCCGATCACCATCGCGCTGGGAGCGGTCATCACCCAGCCGGTCGGCGCGCTGGTGGCTTTGAAGTTGACGCACACACCATTCAGCGTTTCCAGCATTCTCGGGCTTCTGGCGCTACTAGGTGTTTCGGTACAGACCGGCGTGATCCTGGTGAGCTACATCAACAAGTTGCGGCTGGAAGGCCGAACTGTGCGCGAAGCCACTCGCGGGGCGGCCCTGCTGCGGCTGCGTCCCATCATGATGACCGCATTGGTAGCGTGCCTCGGGCTGCTGCCCGCAGCGATTTCCACCGGCGTCGGCAGCGACACCCAGAAGCCGTTCGCAATCGTGGTAGTCGCCGGACTGCTTTCAAGACTACTGCTGGGTTTCTTCGTGAACCCGGTACTTTACGAAATGGTCGCTAGTGAAGGCGACGTGCTAAAGGTCTGAAATTCTAAAAAAATGCGGCATAAACCAAATCCGGGGAATTACTTCGCCAAAACGTTGGCGATGGCGCTGGTTTGCTGCCTCACGCTGTTTCTGGTCCAGGTCGTCGTTCATGCCCACGGTAAAGGGCATAACGAAGCAGCCTGTCGGGTTTGCCACGTCGCGCACGCCGGTTCCCTGCCAGCAAGCGGTGCTTTCCTTCAGGACCCGATCCTCATCGCCGGCGGCTGCGTTCAAGAAAGCTCTGTAGAGTTTCACAAGGACTTTTTTGCCAACGACTCTCCGCCTCGCGCCCCTCCTGTTGCGTAAATCCAGAAGCCAGAACTAAAGGGTTTTCGTCGTGTCGCACTGCCGAAAGGCAGCTGCGCACCGCCACATTTCTAGGCGGCCACTGGAACTGCCACAACACGCTCGACCCGGCTAAGGTCGCAGGAGACGGAACATGATTTTGCGAACGGCTACATTTGTAGTTCTGCTAGTGAGTTTATTTTTCGCGCCACAGATTTTTGCCCAATCAGGAAACTCAGGATCAATCGGGCGCCGCGGTGGCCAACGCGAAGCTGGAAATTTCAAATCCGGTGACAGGTTTGCAACGGACAGCCGTCACCGGCGCAGACGGCAATTTCCGGTTTACGAATTTGCCTTTCAATCCGTATCACCTGAGCGTAACGGCAGACGGGTTCGCGGGATTCTCGCAGGACGTGGATGTGCGCTCCACGGTTCCGACGGTGACGCAGGTCAGCATGAAGATCGGCACGGCGGCCACCAGCGTCACCGTGGAAGCCAACGGTGGAGATTTGGTGGAAACGGAGTCGACCTTTCACACCGACGTGGATCAGGCGACGATCAACAGGCTGCCGCTGGAAAGCGCCTCGTCGTCGGTAACCTCTCTGATCACCCTGGTGTCGCCGGGAGTCGCCGCCGACTCCAACGGAAACATGCACGGGCTGGGAGATCACGCCCAGAATTCTTTTTCGGTGGATGGCCAGGCGATTACGGACCAAGCGAGCAAAGTATTTTCCAACCAGATTCCCGCCGATTCGATCCAGTCGCTGGAAGTGATTTCGGGAGCGCCCCCGGCGGAATTTGGCGACAAGACCAGCCTGGTCATCAAGGTCACCACCAGGTCGGGCTTGGGAGTGACCACGCCCACTGGAAGCCTAACGAGCTCTTACGGCAGTTTTGGCACGTCGAATCTGGCATTCAATCTGGCGTATGGCGGACCGAAGTGGGGCAACTTCTTTACCGCAAGCGGACTGCAGAGCGGGCGCTTTCTGGATCCGCCGGAGTTCACCGCCATACACGACAAGGGAAACGAAGCAAATTTGTTTGACCGCGTAGATTTCCAGATCAGCCAAAAAGACACGCTGCACGGAAATTTCCAGTACACCCGATCGTGGTTTCAGACCCCGAATACTTTCGACAATCTAAACGTACGCGATCCAGAGGGAAATCCTGTCGGCAATACCGATCAACGTTCGAAAATCGCCACGTTCAACATTGCGCCGACGTGGACAAGGCTCATTGGCACGACGGCGGTCGTCACTCTTGGCGCGTATGTGCGGCGAGATCAATACAACTATTATCCGAGCGACAACCCGCTGGCCGATTTTGGCCCCATCAATTCTGAAACTATCGCGCAGAATCGCAACCTGACCAATGCGGGG
>JBBRPU010000404.1:0-3445 GCA_038227545.1 Candidatus Acidiferrales bacterium | reverse complement strand
ACGTTCCCGTGAATGATTATCGGTGGTTCCGCGGCTTCAACGAATACGACAACTGGCAGGCCAGTGGAGTGTCGGGGCAGGGTGCGCGTTCGTTTTACTATCCGCCGACGCCGCAGCAGTGCGCCGATTGCCACATGCCGATGCAGGCCTCCCATGACTTCGGAAACGTAGAGGGGTACGTCCACTCGCATCGCTTTCCCGGCGCCAATACCGCGGTGCCCACGGCGAATCAGGATGCGGATCAGCTCAAACTGACGGAAAACTTTTTGAAGAGTGGCGCTCTCACGGTGGATATTTTTGCGGTCTCTCCCGACCACGCCTCGGCGAAGACGTTTGCGGCGCCTCAGTCGGAACTGGCGACCACCTTCGCGGTAGGTGAAGAAGCTGCGACGCAGATTACGCCTGCGAGCGGCGTGGAAGCTGCGCCCATCGCGGCACCTTTGAATCAGGTGCAGCCAGCGCTGCGGCGGGGCGACACGGTGCGCGTGGATGTGGTGGTGCGCACGAAAAAAGTTGGCCACTTCTTCCCGGGTGGAACCGTAGACGCCTACGATACCTGGCTGGAGCTGAAAGGTACCGACGACAAGGGCCAGACGATTTTCTGGAGTGGCATGGTGGAGGGCGACGGAAAAGGACCGGTGGAAAAAGGCTCGCATTTTTATCGTTCGCTGCAGATTGATGCGCACGGTAACCCGATTAACAAGCGCAACGCCTGGAGTACCCGAGCGGTAGTATATGTGCGCCTGATTCCGCCGGGGTCGGCGGATACGGTTCACTATCGAATGTTTATTCCGGAAAGCACCGGCAACAAAATCACGCTGCATGCGCGGCTGCGCTACCGAAAATTTTCGTGGTGGGGGACGCAATTCGCGTTCGCAGGGAAAGCTGAAGCGGGCAAGCCCGATAGCGTGGCTGCGGGCTACGATGATCGCCATTTTGTGATGACCGAATCGCTGCAGGGAATTTCGGCGAAGGAAGAAACAATTCCCGACGTGCCGATCGTGACGGTGGCGGAAGACGAGGTCTCGCTGCCGGTGGTGGCGCGCGGCGCCCCGGCTCTTGAGCCCAAGACGATAGCACGCAAGGACGAATGGCAGCGTTGGAACGACTACGGCATCGGCCTGTTTTTGCAAGGCGATTTGAAGAGCGCAGCGGCGGCGTTCGAGAAAATTACCGAGGCGGACCCGAATAATCCCGATGGCTGGGTAAATATCGGCCGGTGCGCCGTGCAGGAAGGCGACATGGAACGCGCGCGCAAAGTGCTGGAGCAGGCGCTGGCATTGAGCCCTAATCTGGCGCGCGCCAATTATTTTTACGCCCGCGTTTTGCGCTCGGACGGAAATTACGGTGGCGCGGCGGAGCGCTTGCGCAAAGTGCTGGAGCAGTATCCGCGGGATCGCGTGGTGCTCAACGACCTGGGGCGTATTTTATTTCTGCAGCGCAACTACCAGGAGGCCGTGAAAGTTTTAGACGCGGTGCTGGCCATCGACCCGGAAGACTTGCAGGCGCACTACAACCTGATGCTCTGCTATAGCGGCCTGGGTGACGAGAAGTTGGCCAAAGCTCATGAGGCGCGGTACCTGCGCTTCAAAGCGGACGAATCTTCTCAAGCCATTACGGGTCCATATCGCCAGGCACATCCGGAGGACAACAACGAGCGCCAGGGAATTCACGAACACGTGTCGGTGGCGTTGCCGGGGCTGACCACGACTTCGAAATCCAAAACTGCGGCTGTGCTCGGCCGAGCTTCCGCCAAGAGAATAGCCGCCTCAGTGGGAGCGTCGAGATAAATGAATCATTTGCGTTCCGCTGGCACAATGATCTTGCTGCAGTTCATGCTGTGGGTTGCTGCGATGGCATTTCCGGCGAACTCCGCCGCGCAGCAGATTCACTTTCGCGACATTACGGCGCAGGCCGGAATTCGCTTCACGCACAACAATGGCGCGTTCGGGAAAAAATGGCTGCCCGAAACCATGGGCCCAGGCTGCGCGTTTATTGATTACGACAACGACGGCTACCCCGACATCCTGCTGATAAACGGCCAAGATTTTCCGGGACACGCGCACCGCGGCGCGACGACGCCGAAACTTTTCCACAACAACGGCAACGGCACGTTCACGGATGTGACGCGCAAAGCGGGGCTGGATGTGGCGATGTTCGGACTCGGCGTGGCCATCGGAGATTACGACAACGACGGCTTCGACGATATTTTCGTCACCGCGCTGGGGCAGAGCCATCTCTTCCACAACAATGGCAACGGTACGTTCACGGATGTAACGAAGTCCGCCGGACTGTGGGGGGCGAGTGAATTTTCGACCGGCGCCGCGTGGGTGGACTACGATCGCGATGGCAAACTCGATCTGGTGGTAGCTAACTATGTGCAGTGGACGGAACAGAACGATATTTACTGCACGCTGGACGGTTCGCGGAAATCGTACTGCACACCCGAGTCTTATAAGGGAACTTCTGCGCGGTTGTGGCAC
The DNA here is from genome assembly GCA_038227545.1 of Candidatus Acidiferrales bacterium. Classification (GTDB taxonomy): domain Bacteria; phylum Acidobacteriota; class Terriglobia; order Acidiferrales; family UBA7541; genus Acidiferrum. Next base: position 962 of record JBBRPU010000404.1, on the reverse strand, counting down.
AACCTTGGCGGCGGAAAATTTGAAGACGCCACGCAGAAAGCGGGGCTTGGCGATCCCACCTCGAAGGGCCTGGGCATCACGATTCTTGATTACAACGGCGATGGCTGGCCAGATATTTTGATCGCCAATGATACGCAACCCAACAAGCTGTACCTAAATAAAAAGGACGGAACCTTCGAGGAGCGCGGCATCTTTGCAGGCGTCGCGTTCAGCGAAGACGGCGTGGCGCGCGCCGGCATGGGCGTGGACGCCGCAGACTATGACCGCAGCGGGCGCCCCAGCGTGCTGGTCAGCAATTTCTCGAATCAGATGGTGTCGTTGTTTCACAATGAAGGCAACGGGCTGTTTGTGGACGAAGCCCCGCAATCGGAAGTGGGCCGCGCCACGCTGGTGACGCTGGGCTTCGGGTGCTTTTTCTTCGACTACGACAACGATGGATGGCCAGACATTTTTGTCGCCGACGGGCACATCGAGGACCAGATCGAGCAGGTGCAGAAGCGCGTGACGTATGCCGAACCGGCGCACCTGTTCCACAATTCAGGCAAAGGCAAGTTTCAGGAGGTCACCGCGAAGATGGGCGCGGCTTTTGCGGCTCCACGAGTGGCGCGGGCCGCCGTTTATGGCGACATAGACAACGACGGCTCTCTGGATATTTTACTGACGACGAACGCCGGGCCCGCGTATCTGTTTCACAACGAAGGCGGTACGAATCACAGCTTGCGCATAAAGCTGGTGGGCACGAAGTCCAATCGCGATGGCATCGGCGCGGTCGTCCGCGTGACTTCGGGGAGCGACAAGCAGTGGAATATGCTGCGCTCTGGATCGAGCTATCTCGCGCAGAGTGAATTGGTGCTGACGTTTGGCCTGGGCGCGCAAAAGAGCGCTGACCGCGTTGAGATTCAGTGGCCCAGCGGGCAGCTTGATAAGCTGTCGAACATTGATGCCGGCCAGATGATTACGGT
>JBBRPU010000403.1:0-3449 GCA_038227545.1 Candidatus Acidiferrales bacterium | reverse complement strand
TGGCCATCGGGTGCACGGTCATCGCTGCCGGCGCGCTTACGGTGCTTACTTACGTGAGCAGCAATTTTCGGTGGGCGAATTATCTGGAGATTCAGTACATCCCGGGCGTTGGAGAATTGACGGTATTTTGCGGCGCGCTGGTGGGCGCTTCGATGGGCTTTCTCTGGTACAACGCGCATCCCGCGGAAATTTTCATGGGCGACGTGGGTTCACTGTCGCTGGGCGGCACGCTGGGCGTAATCGCGGTGATCATCAAGCAGGAGATTCTGCTCTTTTTTATTGGCGGAATTTTTGTGGTGGAAGCCTTGTCGGTGATTTTGCAGGTGGGATCTTTCAAGTTGCGCGGCAAGAGGATTTTTCGCATGGCCCCGATCCATCATCACTTTGAGCTTTTGGGCTGGAGCGAATCCAAAGTGATCGTGCGCTTCTGGATTGTGGCGCTGGTTTTTGCATTGTTTGCGTTGACCACGTTGAAATTGAGGTAGCAGTGTGACCGGTGGGTTCGAGCTCCGCGGGAAGCATGTGCTGGTGATCGGACTGGCGCGCACCGGTATCGCTACGGCGCGATTTTGCGCGGAGCACGGCGCGACGGTAACGGCTTCAGACGCTCACGCTGAGAGCGAGTTGGGCGCGGAGGTCCTGAACCTGCGCGAAGAAGGCGTGAAGCTCGAATTGGGAGGAACGTCAGAAAGCAGCCTGCCGAAACAGGATCTCGTGATTCCAAGTCCGGGCGTGCCCGCGGATGCGCCGCTGCTGCAGTCAGCGCGAGCCAAAGGCATCACCATCTGGAGCGAGATTGAGCTGGCCGACCGATTTCTGGATGGGCGGCTGATTGCGATTACGGGATCGAATGGAAAAACGACGACCACTTCACTGGTGCATCACATTTTGCGTACGGCGGGATTTTCGACGATGGTCGCTGGAAATATTGGCACGCCACTGATTTCGCGAGTGGCCTTGACGAGTGAAGACACGATAACCGTGGCGGAGTTGAGCAGTTTCCAACTGGAACTGATCGAGACGTTTCATCCGGATATTGCGGTGTTGCTGAATCTGACGCCGGATCATCTGGACCGGCATAAAACGATGGAAGCTTACACGGCGGCGAAGGCGCGGATTTTCGAGAAGCAAACGGAAAGCGATTTCGCGGTGCTGAACGCCGATGATCCGGCGACGGCCGCACTGGCGCCGAAGCGCCCGCAGGTGTATTGGTTCAGCCGCAAGCAGCGGGTGGCGCAGGGCGCGTACCTGCGCGGTGAGGAAATTGTGTTTCGTACCAGCAAGCAGGAAGAAGTGTTGCTACGGCGGGAAGAAATTTCGCTGCCTGGCGCGCACAATCTGGAAAACGTTCTGGCGGCGGTGACGGCGGCGCGGCTGGAAGGCGCAGCGGTCGCGGCGATTGCTGAAGCGGTGCGCACATTTCCTGGAGTGGAACACCGCCTGGAGTTTGTGGCGGAAATCGGCGGGGTACGCTACTACAACGATTCGAAAGCGACCAATGTGGATGCCACGTTGAAGGCCCTGGAAGCGTTTCCCGGAAAGATTCTGGTGATTCTGGGAGGCAAAGATAAGGGCAGCGATTATTCGGTTCTGCAAAACGCGTTGCGTGAACGAGCCGTGCTGGCTTTGTTGATTGGCGCGGCGGCAGAAAAGATCGAGCAGCAACTTGCGGGGAGTGTGGCTGTGGAGCGCGCGGGGACCATGGAGCGCGCGGTGGAAATAGCTTCGCAGGCGGCGCGTCGGGGCGATGTGGTGCTGCTGGCTCCCGCGTGTGCGAGCTTTGACCAGTTTGAGAATTTCGAGCATCGCGGAAGGGTGTTCAAGGAATTGGTGCGCAAGCGAGAGCAGGAATCTTCCGGTGGGGCGGCTGGCAGTGCGACGTAGCGCCGTAATTGCAGAGTTGGATGAGTAGATGAGGTGAGCGAACGTGCCGAGAAGGCTTGAAAACGACCGCTGGTTGTTTGGTGTGACGCTGGCGCTGTGCATGTTAGGCGCGGTGATGGTGTTTTCCGCTTCGGCGGTTACCGCGGAGCAACATTACGGGCGGTCGTACATATTTTTGTTGCGGCAGGCGGCGTGGCTGGTGATCGGCTTGTTCGGAATGTTCGCGCTGATGCGGCTAGACTACCGGCGACTCCGAGAACCGAAAATTGTTTACACGGTAGTTGCCGCGGTGCTGCTGATGCTGGTAGGAGCATTTTTTCTGGACAAGTCGCACGCAACACACCGGTGGATAAAATTTGGGCCGTTCGGGATTCAGCCATCGGAGCTGGCCAAGCTGGCGGTGATTTTGTATCTGGCGTGGTTTCTGGATAGGAAGCGGCGCAGCGCGGCGAAAATGGAATTCTGCAAGCATGACTTTGTAGAGACGATTCTGCCAGCGCTGGCGCCTATTCTGGTTTGCGTCGGGATTATTTTGCTGCAACCGGACCTGGGCACTTCAGTAGACATCATGGTGATTACCACGGCGGTGTTATTCGTCGCGGGACTCTCGTGGAAATGGATCGCTTGCGGATTGGTGGCGGCCACACCAATTCTTTATTTCCTGATCACCCACGTTTCGTATCGTTACGCGAGGCTGATGGCGTTTCTGAATCCGGACAAGGACCCACAGGGCGCCGGATTTCAGTTGCTACAATCGTTGATTGCGGTGGGTTCGGGGGGCTTCAGCGGCGTGGGGCTGATGGAGAGCAAGCAGAAACTATTTTATCTGCCGGAAGCGCACACGGATTTTATTTACGCGGTGATTTGCGAGGAGCTCGGGCTGATTGGCGCGTTGCTGGTGATCGGACTATTCGTGGTGTACGGCTGGCGCGGATTGCGCGCGGCGTTTGCGGCGCCGGACGGATTTGGCCGGCTGCTGGCGCTGGGAATTACCGCCATGGTGCTCAGCCAGGCGCTGATAAATTTTGCGGTGGTGCTGGGGATGGTGCCGACGAAAGGGATTCCGCTGCCGTTCGTGAGCTACGGCGGATCTAGTTTGCTGGTCATGCTGTTGGCAACCGGCGTGCTCCTGAATATCAGCCAGCAGGCCACGGAGAATTAGGGTTGGAGTAGATGTTGAATGAAGTGGAGAGAATAATCTTTGTGAGACGCGCGTGAAACTTTTGATCGCAGGCGGAGGCACCGGGGGGCACGTGTTTCCGGCGCTGGCGATTGCGCGCGAGTGGTTGTCGCGAGGGAGCGAACGAGAAGTGGTGCTGGTGGGAACAATTCGCGGAATAGAAATGAAGCTGGTGCCGCAGGCGGGGCTGCCGCTGGAAACTTTGCGCGTGGGCGGTTTGAAGGGCAAAGGTGGAAGCACGCTGCTGAAGAATCTTTTGAAACTGGCGCCGGCGATGCTGGATGCGGCGCGGGTGCTGCGAAAACACAAACCAGTGGCGGCGTTTGGCGTGGGCGGCTACGCGGCGGGGCCAATGCTGCTGACGACCTGGATGCGCGGCGTGCCC
>JBBRPU010000402.1:0-3450 GCA_038227545.1 Candidatus Acidiferrales bacterium | reverse complement strand
CGCAAATTCCTACCGACAAATGATCGCAGCGCGGAAAAGACCAGATGTAGCCTTCGAAATGCGGCAAAAATTTTATGGTGATGGCGTCCGCGGTCTGCGGAACGAAGTATCCCTGGGTGATCTCCAGTTCGTCGCGCTGCAGCGCGCGCGTTTCGGGCACCAGCTGATTTCGGGCTCCCGCCGCCAGCACGAGGAAATCCGTATCGCGCCATTCGCCGTCCACGGAGAATCGAGGCTTGGTTCCGGCGGTGTCCACGTTGAACACGTGCGAGCGCTGCACGGCGCAGCCCGCCTCGCGTGCGCGGTCCAGCAGCATGCCATTCAGCACCATGCGCGAATAAATCACGATGGGATGCGTCATTTCCAGCGATGCGTGATGCTCGTCGCTGCTGATCAGTTCGATTTCGCGCACCAGTTTTTTCGGATAGGTATTGTCGAGAAGGAAAGGGAAACACTCGATGGCTTTATGCGTGAGCCCGCCGCCGCAGGGCTTTTCCCACGCCAGATGCTCATCATAAATAGTGACTTTGTTTCCCGCGCGCGCCAATTGTTCGCCGCACATCGCCCCGGAAGGGCCACCACCGACGATCGCTATATCAGCCACAGTTGCGTCCTTCTGGCGTGCCGCAAATCCATCGGGATGGGAAACCTCATTCGGTGGGTTTGGTGAGCCCTAGGTTGGTTGCCCAATAATAAGGCAAGAGGCTAGATGTAGTACAGCACCTAAAATCGCTCCATGGTCCAAGCCAACACTTCCTTATTCGACGCGTAGGGTGCCCCTGCGTCTGGAAGTCGCTTCCGGGTGCCACCAATGCTGCCCGGAGGCTTTGCAGGCCTTTTCACCACGCTCGCCGTGTTCGCCACTGCGCGAATCCAACGTGTTAAACTGACGTTATCGCGCCACAGCCCACAATTCCAGTGAACCGACGAATCCTGTCCCTATCTGAAGCCACCAATGAATTCGACCGCGCCCATCGCGGCGCACGGCGACTTGTGTTCACCAACGGTTGTTTCGACCTGCTGCATCCGGGGCATATTCAGACCCTCGAAGCTTCGCGCTCGCTCGGGGACGCGCTGATCGTCGGGCTCAATAGCGATGCCAGCGTTCGCCAACTGAAAGGCGCAGGCCGCCCCATCCTCCCCGAACAGGAGCGCGCCGAACTCCTCGCCGCCCTTGAATGCGTGGACGCCGTAGTCATCTATCATGAGCCCACGCCGCGCGAGACCATTGCAGCTCTGCTCCCGGACGTTCTCGTGAAAGGAGGCGACTGGGCCGGTGATAAAATCATTGGTCGCGAAGAAGTGGAATCCGCCGGCGGCCAAGTGATGTCCATCCCGGTCGTACCCACGTATTCAACAACCGCGATTCTTGTATCCATCCGCAATCTCCCTGCGATTAAAAGTTAAGTAGAGCGAATGCAGGCGCGGTCGGTAAAACCTGAAAATCCTCACCGTGTTAAACTCCTCTTTTGATCCTGCCCGCCGTCCGCGAACGCCTGGAAGCCATCCTTCGCCAACCCGCTGTGGAAGGCGCTCTGGCCGCACTGCGTTCGGGTAGCAACCAACTGGGTTTTTCCGGCCTTCATGAAGTAGCGAAATCCCTCCTTGCCGCGTATCTCACGCACACACTGCGCCGCCCGGCGTTCTTCATCACCAGCTCCAATCGGCGCGCCGAAGCTCTGGCCGAGACGCTGCGCTTCTTCTCCAGCATCTTCCCCGGCAAAGCCGCGGCCGGCACCGGCATCGCGGGAGAAATCGCTATTCTCCCGGCGTTTGACACGCTTCCGTGGGAATCGCAAAGCCCGCACCCTGATATTCTCGAGCGTCGCGCGGCGACTCTGTTCCGCCTCGCGGATGGACAGGTCTCGCTTGTAGTCGCTCCGGTAGTTGCCGCGCTGTGGCGCTACAACGATCCTTATCTTTATCTGTCTCTCTCTCGCACCCTCAGCAAAGACACGGAAATTCCGCACGAAGAACTTGTCGGCTATCTCGCCGCCGTCGGTTACACCCGCACCGAAATGGTGGAGCTCCCCGGCCAGTTTGCGGTTCGCGGGGGCATCGTGGATTTTTTCTCGCCCGAAGCGCAACGCCCCGTCCGCATCGAACTTCTCGGCGACACCGTGGAGTCTGTACGTGAGTTCGATGCGCGCACTCAGCGTTCTATCGCTCCGGTGGTGCGCGCCACCATGCTGCCGCTGACCGAGTGGGCTGTACCCAGCGCCGCCAGCTTTGAGCCGACACGCGAAGCGCCGTGGGAGACGCATTCTTTTTTCGGCCCTGCGGGACAGGAAAAGCAAACCTCGCTGTTCGAACTGGCCGAAAGCTCCCTCCGTCCCCTTGTTTTTCTCGACGAGCCACATACGTTGAAAGAAGCCTCTGAAAAACATCTCGCGGCGGCCAAAGAAAATTATGACCGCCACGGCCAGGCTAACGCTCCGGAAGTCTCGGAGTATTTCTGGTCCGCCGAAGAGCTCGCGCAATCGCTCGAAAAAACTTCTCAAGTCCTGCTGGAACAGCTCGGTCTGAGCGCCGGCTCTGCGCCGCGATTCGAGCTATCCTCCCGGCCGTGCGCGCGCTTCCATGGCGATGTGGTTGCGTGCATGTCTGAAGTGAAATCGCAACTCGGCGCCGGAGGTACCGTTTTTCTGACTGCTGCCAGCCTTGGAGAACTCGAACGGCTCGCCGACGTTTCCCGCGAATACGAAGTCCCGTATGTGCTTGGTGAATCCGAAGAGGCCGCCGCGGGGTTCACCGCTGAAGCCGCGCACGAGTCCGCTACACTGCTGCTTATTCGCGCGCCATTTTCGGAAGGCGTGACTTTTCCGGAAGCGCGCGTCACGCTCTTCGGCAACGCCGACCTTTTCGACGTCACTCCCTCGGTGGAGCGTCCCAGCCGCAAGATCCGCACCTCGGGTTTTTTCAGCGATTTTGCCGAGCTCAAGCCCGGCGACTTCGTTGTGCACGTGGATCACGGCATCGGGCAGTTTGACGGGCTGCGCCAGATTGAATCCGACGGCCGCCGCGGCGAATTCATGCTCCTCAAGTACGCGGATGAAGCTCGCCTGTACGTTCCGCTCGAGCGCATGGACCTGGTCCAGAACTATCGCATCGTGGAAGGCGATCATCCGCCGCTGGACAAGCTTGGCGGCACCGCCTGGAACTCTCGCAAAACGCGCGCGCGTAAATCCGTCGAAGATATGGCCGATCAACTGCTGGCCCTCTACGCCCAGCGTAAAACCGCGCCCGGCTTCGCGTTTTCTCCCGATGGAAATTTTCAGCGCGAATTTGAAGACGCCTTCGAATTCGAAGAAACGCCGGACCAGAATACCGCGCTCACCGACATCAAGGCGGATATGGAGCGTGCCGCGCCTATGGATCGCCTGCTATGCGGCGACGTGGGCTACGGCAAAACCGAAGTGGCCATGCGCGCCGCCTTCAAAGCCGTCGCTG
>JBBRPU010000401.1:0-3457 GCA_038227545.1 Candidatus Acidiferrales bacterium | reverse complement strand
TCCACGCTTCCGGGCGGCGTTGCATTTTTGCGTTCTGGCACCGCGTCATTATTCCCGTGGTGTGGTGGGCCAGGAATCGCGGCGTAGTGGTGATGAACACTACCGCGTTCGACGGACAGTGGACGCGTAAAGTAATCGAGTGGCTGGGATTCGGCACCGCACAAGGAAGTTCGACGCGCGGCGGTTTACGAGGGTTGGCCGTGATGGCCAGACGCCTGGAAGAGGGAAAGGATTGCGGATTCACGATTGATGGTCCGCGCGGCCCGCGATATGTGGCCAAGCCCGGTCCCGTGATGCTGGCGCGCAAAAGCGGCTGCCCTATCACGGTTTTTCACGTCGGCGTGAATCGCGGAAAAACGTTTACAAAAACCTGGGACCATTTCCTGCTGCCCGCGCCCTTTGCGCGCGCGGTAATTGTCTGCGCGCCCCCGATTTACGTGCCGCCCGACGCCGACGCCCAGCTGATGGAAGCGAAGCACGCGGAAATGCAGCGCGAACTGGAACGCGTGCGAGATGTGGCGGAAGGCTGGTTTGGGTTTAGCGCAGCGGAACGTGCTACGTACCGGGCCGAATTCCTTCGCTAAACTATTTTGTGGCGCGCTCGGCTAGTTTTACTTGCAGGTCCATTTTTTTGCCGCCGCGATAGAGGGTGACGGGTACGGTGTCGCCGGGGCGCTTGCGGTTGAGGATTTTGTTTACGTCGAACTGATTGGTGACCGGTTGGCCGTCAATGGACGTGATGACGTCGCCGCCGATGTTGATGCGGCGCATGCCGGCTTGCGCGACCTGATCGCCGCCTTTAATGCCCGCGGCTGCAGCAGGTCCGCCGCGCGTCACGGTTTGCACCAGCAATCCTTCGTGTACCGGCAAATCCAAGGCTTGCGATAAATAGCCGCCCACCGGAAGAGTTTCCACGCCCAGAAATGCGCGATGCACGCGGCCGTCGGTAATCAGATCGTTGGCGATGCTTTTCGCGGTGTTGACGGGAATGGCGAAGCCAATGCCTGCCGTGGTGCCCGATGGCGTGTAAATGGCGGAGTTGATGCCGATAACTTCGCCGTGGGTGTTGATGAGCGGGCCGCCGGAATTCCCGCGATTGATGGCCGCGTCGGTCTGGATGGCTTCATCAATGTAGGTGGTGTCGCTGGTTTGCACCGTGCGGCCGAGCGCGCTGACCACTCCTGTGGTGAGCGTGCTCTGAAATCCGAAGGGATTGCCGATGGCGAGAACTTTCTGCCCGACCTGCAAATTGCCAGAGTCGCCGAGCGGGAGCGTGGCCAGATTTTTTCCGTTGGGCTCGATCTTGAGCAGGGCCACGTCGTTGCGCTGGTCGGCGCCGATAAATTTTGCCGTGTAGCGCGACTGATCGCCCAGCACCACTTCGATGGATTGCGCTTCCTGCACCACGTGAAAATTGGTCAGGATGTAGCCGCGCTTATCAATGATGAAGCCGGAGCCCGCACCTTCTACCGGGACGGGATCCATGAAGAAATCATATTGCGTGGCCTTGGTGAGCACATTCGCGACGGCTGGTGCCGTCTGGCGATAGATGCGCACATTGATGGATTCGTCGTCGGTCAGCGCGGCGTCACGCTCCGCGAGATTCACAGGCAGGCCGGCGGGTTTCGCTTCGCCCAACGGTCCCGCGCCGACACTGATGGGTTGACGAGCGCCCCAACGGCCGCCCGCCCAATAGGCGCCGAGGATGATGATTACCGCCGCGAGTGCTAGGCGGATCAAACTGGAAGATCGGGAGGCGCTCATTTTCGGTGTCCTTCTTTTTTGCTTTGTGCTTCGTGCTTCGTGGTGCGACTACGCTGACGGTTTACTTCCCCAAAAGTTCTTCGAGGCTCATTTTAACTCACACTGTTGGGTACGGCGCGAAGTTTAGTGGCCAGCTCTTTGACCTGCTGGCGAGTGCGCGCGAGCGAACCGGAGCAATCGATTTTTTCCGTGGCGTGGCGTAATTTTTCTTCGAGCGAAAGTTGAGAGGTAATTCTGCGGCGCGCTTCTTCCTCGCTAAGGCCGCGCTCGAGCAGGCGCGCGAGTTGCTGCTCCGGTTTGCACCACACCACCACCACACCGTCGAGTTTTTTATCCAGGCCGGCTTCGATGATCAGCGCCGCTTCCACGAACGCGGGTCCCGCGGAGGCGTGGCGCTGCAATTTTTCAAACTCCTCGAGGAGGCGCTCTTCGACGCGCGGGTGCACGATGGCGTTCAACCGGGCAAGCTTTGCGGCATCGGCAAAAACAATTTTGGCCAGCGCGGCGCGGCTGATGCGCTTGTCGGCGTTCAGAATCGCGGGACCAAATTCGCGAACGACTTCTTCGTAAGCGGGCTCGCCGGTCTCGATCAGCTCGTGCGCGATGGAATCAGCATCGAGGACGGTGAGGCCGAGTTTGCGAAGCATGGAGCCGACGGTGCTTTTGCCGCTGGCAATGCCGCCGGTAAGACCCAGACGAAGCATGACTGATTCTATCGTGTCCTAAGGTCTATTGGGCGATGGCGCTGCTGTGCGCCGGTTGGGCGGCGGCCTTGGACGTCGGGTCGCCACGGCGGAGGCGCGCGGCTTTCACGGTGTTGCTCATGAGCATGGTTATGGTCATCGGGCCAACGCCTCCGGGCACTGGAGTGAGCGCTCCAGCCACGTGGATGGCGTCGGGATGCACGTCGCCGACCAGCGCGGAATTTTTGGCGCGAAATTTTGCCAGGCGTTCGGGCGCGTTGACGAAGAGGCGCTCAGCTTCTTTGGCATCGGTGACGCGATTGGTGCCTACATCTATTACCGCCGCGCCGGGCTTGATCCAGTCGGCGGCCACATAGCCGGCTTTGCCCATGGCGGCAATCACGATGTCGGCGCTGCGCACGGTGCCGGGCAGGTCGCGCGTTTTGGAATGGCAAATCGTGACGGTGGCGTTGGCGTGCATTAGCAGCAGGGCCATGGGCTTGCCGACAATGTCGCTGCGTCCCAGGACGACGGCGTTGGCGCCTTCGATGGCGATTTTGCCGCGGCGCAGAATCTCCATACATCCCGCGGGAGTGCAGGCCACGAGGCCAGGGCGGCCGCTGACGAGGCGGCCGAGATTCATGGGGTGGAAGCCGTCCACATCTTTGGCGGGATCCACGGATTCGAGCACCAGCTTGGTGTCCACCTGTGACGGCAGCGGGAGCTGGATGAGGATGCCGTCCACGGCCTGGTCGCCGTTCAGGTCATCCACAAGTTGCAGAAGTTCGCGAGTGGTTACCGTTGCGGGCGGCGTGTGCATCCAGCTGGCGATGCCCAGTTGTTCACAGGCGGCGATTTTGCTTTTTACGTATAGCTGCGACGCGGGATTTTCGCCTACGAGGACGGCGGCGAGGCCCGGGCGGATGCCTGCGGCGGTTAGCTCCGCGACTTCGGTCTTCAGCTCGGCGAAGATTTCGTCGCGAATTTTTGTGCCGTCAAGGATGCGGGCG
>JBBRPU010000400.1:0-3465 GCA_038227545.1 Candidatus Acidiferrales bacterium | reverse complement strand
GCTTCGGTTTGGCGCTCGCAGGATCCATGGCGGAGTCCGGCCCGATCAGCCGTAAATACGCAGAGAGCTTTAGAGCGTCGCGCGAGAGTTCCACGCTGATCGGAAGCTCGGCGAAAACTAGCCCGCGATTCGCGGCTTTCGTTAACGGCGTTTCTATTCACGCCGACGATTTCGACGACACGCAGTTAGCCATCGCTAAGGATCGAGTCTACGGTCTGCTGACTCACCCCACAGCCCCGGTATTGCCCGCGATATTCGCTATCGCAGAAGCCAATAATATTTCTGGCAAAGAATTACTGGCCGCATATTTCGCCGGCGTGGAAGTAGAAACAAAAATGGCCGAGGCCATCGCTCCCCGGCACTACGTGGACGGATTTCACTCCACGGGAACCTGTGGCTCGTTCGGTTCCGCTGCGGCTGCTTCGAAACTCCGGAGCCTCACCCTGGAGCGGACGCTGCATGCCTTTGGAATCGTTGGCGCCGAAGCTGCCGGCTTGCGCGAAAATTTTGGCACCATGACGAAACCCTTCCAAGCCGGGCATGCCGCGGAGAACGGGGTGGCCGCAGCGGACCTGGCGCGCCTAGGGTGGACCGCCGCTCCGCAGATTCTGGAAGCGCCGCGAGGTTTTTTCCATGCGTACGGCGGATCGTTCGATGCCGCGGCCATTCAAAACAAACTCGGCAATCCGTGGACATTCGCGACGCCCGGCGTGTCTTTGAAGCCTTATCCGTCGGGTTCGCTCACGCACCCTGCAATGACTGCGATGCTACGCCTGATTCAGAAATACAATATCGCGCCGAGTGATGTAGAAAAGGTGGACGTCGGCACGAATCAAAATATGCCCAACGCGTTGATTCATCATCGGCCCCAGACTGCCTTGCAAGCGAAATTCAGCATGGAGTTTTGCATCGCCGTCCTCTTGCTGGAACGGAAGGCTTCGCTGGCGCAGTTCACCGACGCGTACATAAAGCGCCCCGAAGTCAAAGCCATGATTGAGCGCGTAAATTTCTACGTTGATCCCGTCGCCGAAAAAGCCGGCTACGACAAAATGACTTCGCTGATCACCGTGCATTTGAAGAACGGCAAGACACTGACGGACCGCGCAGATTTCTCCAAGGGTAGCCCTGCCGATCCGATGACCATGGACGAAGTACACACAAAATTCCGCGGATGCGCGGAGTATGCAGGCTGGTCCAAATCCAGAAGCGACGCAATTATCGAAGCAGTAGGCGAACTGGAACGCGCGCCCGACATGAAACAACTCGCCAAACTTCTATCGCGCGAAGCTTAGCGCAAAATATTGAGACATCAAATTGGCGACTCGTTCGGCAGAATGGGCGTGTCGGCGTCAATAAAAAACCACGCCAAGCCACTCAACACGGTGATTGCCGCGGCGAGGTTCAACGCATAAGTCCATCCCAGCCTCGCCGCCACATATCCCGTTAACACCGGTGAAATCCAGCCGCCCAGACTTCCGAACGTAGACATGGTCCCGGAAATGGATCCGGAAAACTTTGCCGAAATATCGTTGCAGGTGGTCCACAAAACAGCCGACGCGGCAAAATTAAAACCCGCGGCAATGGCGAGCTGTAAAAGCGCGAGCGTGTTGTTCGCGGTTTGACTGCCGGACCACAGCAGCGCCGCCGAGCACGCGATGGCTAGCCACGCCGAGCTTCGCCTTCCCATGCGCTTGCCGAGCTTGTCTACCGCGCGATCCGAAAGCCAGCCCCATAGCGGAACCATAATCACGTTGGCAACAAAAGGCGCTGAGGTCCAAAAACTCGCTTTCGTAATGGTTAGTCCTCGAGCTTTCATCACGTAAATAAAAAACCAGGTAAAGAATATGTATACGGGATAGACCAGGCAGAAGTGACTTACCATCAGCCCCCAGATGGAGCGTGTCGCCAGAATCTTTTTCCAGGGTACGGCGGCCACCCGCGCCGTTGAGGCATCCTCGCCTTTGCGATCGTTTCGTTGCCCGCGAATCAGGTCCAGTTCCGCAGCGTTAACTTTGGGGTGTTCTTCCGGGCGGCTCGTGACGTAGGTGTTGCAGAGAATCGCCAGCCCCATGCCTACTATCCCAGAGACGAAAAAGGACGCGCGCCAGCCCCAGGTTTTTATCAGCCAGGAAATAAAAAACGGCGCAACGATTCCTCCAGCTCCCACACCCGCCAAAAAGATGCTCGTGCCGAACGCCAACTCCTTTTCGCCCAGCCAGTAAGCCATCATTTTGTTGCCTACCGGCAACGCTGCGGCTTCGCCGAGGCCCATGGTGAAGCGCACGATGGCAAAAGCCCATGCTGCTCCGAGCAAATTTATGATCGGCAAACTTGGAGCGATGGCCGTGCGCGCGGTGAAAATAGAAAACCAGAGAATGGCTCCGGCCAAAACCCGGCCGGGGCCATAACGGTCGGCGAGCCACCCACCCGGAATGTGAAAGATCGCGTAACCCAGGCTGAATGCGCCAAGAATCCAGCCCATGCTTTGGGTGGTGAAGTGATATTCCTCAAGAATGAATTTGGCGACGATGCCCAGATTCAGCCGGTCAATGTAGGTCACGCCCGCAACGATTGCCAGAACCACGACAATTCGCCAGCGCACGCGAGTGGGAGCCAAGCTTGGCGCGATCATTTTACTGGGACGATGAATAAAAGTGTTGTCGGATGCGCAACACAGAAAACAAGGACGCCCGCTGTCTACGGTTCAACTTCATACACGTTCACCTTGGCGGCGCTGCTTCCGTGTCGCGGGATCGCGAGGTAGTAGCGATGCAGGTTCGGTACGAGGATCCCGGTCTTGGCGCGAAACCCTCCCGGAACTCTGGCAAGAAGTGCATAGTGGTCCGCGTCCTTTTGCGTAAAAACATCCACGAACTGATCGCCCGCAAGATACAGACGTTTCTTATCCGCGTCGAAGGCCATGTCGTCCACCATCCCGACCGCCGGCAGACTGGCGATTGTCTTTCCAGTTTCTGAATCCAGCACCAGCAGTTTCGCGGGCTTGCGCGTGACCACAAACAGGCGATGATTTTTTTCATCCAAAGCCATAGCGACGTTTTGCTGTACACCGGCAGGCAGCTTCCATTCCTTTTGCAAAGCGGGTTTGGAGCGGTCCATGATTCCGACAGTATTGGTCCCGGTGATGTTGCAGAAGAGCCGTGGACCGGACTTCTCGAGCACCACGGCCTCAACACGATTCGAATCTATTTTGATGTCTCGAACTTTTTTGGAAGCGCTGAGATCCAGAACGCTGATGAACGAGTAAGGCGTTTTTGCTTCCCGCCCGCCATTCACCACGTACATGTATTTTGCTTCGGCGTCGTACGCCATCGAATCCGCATCGGGGTCCAAAGCAACTTTCGCAAGTGGTTGATAGCTTTGTGCGTCATAGATTTTTACCGCCGATTCATCGCCGTCCACGACAAAAAGTTTGTTGAGCTCCTTGCGATACAAAACCGCGTGCGG
>JBBRPU010000399.1:0-3474 GCA_038227545.1 Candidatus Acidiferrales bacterium | reverse complement strand
GACGTTCCCGAAACTGCGCCGAAGCCTGCCGCGAAAAAGCCCGCGGCCGGCGCGAAACCGGCCCCCTCGGACCCCAACGCCGGTCGCGTCGTGGAAGAAATCATCGCGCGTGTGAACAACGAAATCATCACGAAGTCTGAGCTCGATAAGGCGCGCGCCACCGCAGCGGAAGATGCCAAGCAGGATTGCCAGAATCATTGCACGCCGGAGCAATTGGATATCGCCGTTGAAGATCGGCAGAAAAATGCTCTCCGCGACCTGATTGACCAGTCGCTGCTCATCCAGCGCGGCAAGGACATGGGCGTCAGTGTCGAGACCGACGTGATCAAAAAATTGGATCAGATTCGTATCCAGAACAATTTGACTTCCATGGAAGATTTGGAGAAAGCCGTTTCCGGCCAGGGCGTGAACTGGGAAGACTTCAAAAATAATATTCGCAACGGTATCCTCACCCAGCGGGTGATCAGCAGTGAAGTCGGGTCGCACATCACCATTGGCCGCGACGAAATTGAAAAATATTACAACGAGCACAAATCGGAATTCGTGCGCCCCGAACAAGTGGCGCTGCGCTCTATCGAAGTGAATACCGAGAAAAAAACGCCCGAGCAGATCGCCGAACTCAAAAAGAAAGCGGATACGACTTTAAAGCGCATCAAGGATGGCGAGGACTTTGGCGAAATGGCCAAGCGCTTCTCCGATGGCAGCACCGCCAAGCAGGGCGGCTTCCTGGGCGTCTACAAGCATGGCGAACTTTCCAAGGAGCTGGAAGACACCGTCTTCAAGATGCGCAAAAACGAAGTCACCGAAGTGATGGACACCAAGCAGGGCTTTCTGATTCTGCAGGTTCTCGAACACTATGATGAAGGCGAACAATCCCTCGCCAAAGTTGAAAATGAAATCACCGACAAGCTTTACAGCGGCCGCATGGAGCCAGCTATGCGCGAGTACGTGAAGACTTTGCGCGAACAAAGCTACGTGGTCATCAAGCCCGGTTACCAGGACATCGCCGGCGGCGGGAACTCTGAAATTCAGGAAGTCAGCGCCACGCCGGAAGCGGCCAAGAAAGCCAAAAAGGGCCACAAGAAATACGTGCTCTTCGGCAAGAAACCGGTATCCGGGCAGTGAAGACGCCTTTTGTCACCGAGCTAGGCTCGGAACAAAACATCACCACTTTTTTCCTGGTCCACGAAAAAGAAGTTCGTAACACGCGCGACGGCAAGTCCTATCTGCGCCTGGAGCTTGGCGATCGCAGCGGCACGATCGAAGCGCGCATGTGGGATTTATTTGAAGCCATCGCCAAAGACATCCAGCGCGACGATTTTGTAAAAGTGCAGGCTCGCGTCGAAATTTACCGCAACAAGCCGCAGCTCGCGCTCCAGCAGGTGCGCCGCGCCAAGCCCGAAGAAATAGACCTGATAGATTTTCTTCCGCATACCAAAGAAGACGTCGAGAAAATGTATTCGCGCCTTCAGGAGTACGCACAGTCCATCCGCAATCCATGGCTAAAGATGCTGGTCGCCGGAATCATCAACGATCCAAAAGTCGCGCCGCGTTTCAAGCGCGCCCCCGCCGCCAAAGTCATGCACCACGCGTATATCGGTGGATTGCTGGAACACGTCGTCGGTCTCTGCGGACTCGCTCAACAGTTGGCTGCACACTACACTGAACTCGATGTGGATCTGCTTCTGACCGCCGCCATGCTTCACGATGTCGGCAAACTCGACGAACTCTGCTACGAACGTGCCATCGGCTACACCACCGAAGGGCAGTTGCTCGGTCACATCGTCATGGAAATCGAAACCGTCTCGCGGGCCATTGAAGCGATTCCCGGTTTTCCCGCGCCGCTCAAGACGGTGGTGCAACATCTGCTCATCAGCCATCACGGGCAGTATGAATTCGGCTCGCCCAAGCTCCCCATGATTCGCGAAGCCATGGTTTTCCACTATATGGATGATATGGATTCCAAAATCGCCGCCGTGCGTTCCGCGCTTTCCAGCGGTGCCGGCGAAGACCAGTGGTCGGCGTACAGCAGCGCGCTGGGACGCAAATTCTTGAAGCTCGACGAATTTCTGAAACAAGATTCAGCTATCTCCCAGGAATGCGATCAACCCCCACCGCCATCTTCTCCTCAGACGCCTTAACTTCCGGAGCCTTCCGGCCTACAAACGCATTGCATTGACGTAGTAACGCACATTCATCCGCGCGACCGAGTGGGTGCCCAGATTCGAAGCTGAGAGCCCTTTTGTGGGCATTACAACTTCGTGTTCAATCTTCGAGGCCGGCGGTGCGGAGTTTGGTCAGCAGGGTTTTGGGGGAGATAGAGAGTTTTTCGGCGGCGCGGGTTTTGTTCCAGGCGCATTCGCGGAGAGTGTTTTCGAGAAGGATTTTTTCCACGTGGTTCTGCGCGCGATTGGTTACCTCTTCGAAGGAGCCTTGCCAGTTGAAAGTTTCGGGGAGCAAGCCTTCGGGTAGCTCTGCGACATCCGGCTTGGCAGCCGGGAGTTGAAGGTCTTCGGCAAGGATGCTGACGCCATCGGCGAGAATGACGGCGCGCTCCAGAGTGTTTTGCAATTCGCGGACATTGCCGGGCCAGCGGTAGTGGAGTAGACGCTCGCGGGCTTCAGCGGAAAGCTCAAGGCCGGGCTTGGCGAATTCGCGACTGAACTTTTCCAGGAAATGATCGGCTAGCAGGGTGATGTCGTTGCCGCGGCAACGCAACGGCGGAATAGTGAGCGGTACCGCAGAGATGCGGAAGTATAAGTCTTCGCGAAAGAGTTTTTCTTCAGCAAGTTTCTGCAAATTGCGATTGGTAGCCACCACGATGCGAACGTCCACATCAATGGATTGCGTGCCGCCCACGCGCTCGAAGCGGCGCTCTTCGAGTACGCGCAAAAGTTTCGCCTGGATGGACATTGGAAGCTCGCCGATTTCATCGAGGAAAAGGGTGCCGTGATGGGCGAGATCCATTTTGCCGACCTTGCGCGCGCCCGCTCCAGTGAAGGCGCCCCGCTCGTGGCCAAAGAGTTCGTTTTCGACCAGACCTTCGGGAATGGCGGCGCAGTTCAGCGCGATGAAAGGTTTCTCGCGGCGCGGCGAAAGGTGGTGAATGGCGCGGGCGAACAATTCTTTTCCGGTGCCGCTCTCGCCAAGGAGGAGAACGGTGGAATCCGTGACGCTCACTTTCTGGATTTGCTGGCTGACTTCGCGAATGGATGCGGCTTCGCCGAGGATACGCGGGAATCCGTAGCGGGAAGAATATTCTTCGCGAAGGATGAGATTTTCGCGCAGCAGCTCCTGCTGGCGCGCGGCGCGGCCGACGAGCAGTTTCAGATGCTCGAGATCCACGGGTTTCTGTAGAAAATCGAAGGCGCCTTCCTTCATGGCGGTGACGGCTTCGTCTACGGAACCGTAAGCGGTGAGCAGGAGGACCGGGATGGTGGAGTCGGCTTGCTTGGTTTCGCGCAGAACGTCGAG
>JBBRPU010000398.1:0-3487 GCA_038227545.1 Candidatus Acidiferrales bacterium | reverse complement strand
ATCAGTCCTCGGAGAGCGGGCGGCAGAAAATCGCGCAGGACCATGACGTAGCCTTTTTCCGGCTCGGCGGCAAATTCAAGACTGGGACGCAAGCCGCCGTGCGGAGAATAAACGGCGACAGCGACGAGGCCGGTGAGAATCCAGGGCCAGGAGCGCATGGCGTAGTGTGCGATGTTGAACCACAGGGTGGCGCCGAGAGACTTTTTTTCGTCTTTCGCGCTGAACATGCGCTGGGCAACGTATCCGCCGCCGCCGGGTTCGGCTCCCGGATACCAACTGGCCCACCACTGCACCGCGAGATACAGGCAGAAAGTGATGACCGGCAGGGTCCAGAGCGCGTCGGTGGTCCAGCCGAGGTGGAAGGATGGGAAAAAAGAGAGGATCGAGCCGGTGGACTGGCCGGATTGCTTGACCATGTCGTCTACGTGAGAGAGCTGAATTTTCAGCATGGTCATGCCGCCAAGTTTGGCGACGGCGATCCAGGCGAGGACCACGATCATGGTCATCTTGAGGATGAACTGGAAAAGATCGGTGACGAGGACGCCCCACAGGCCGCCGATGAAGGTGTAGATGCCGGTGAACGGCACCAGGATGAGGACGCAAATGAGCAGCGCGGTATGTTCCGGTGAGCCGAGGGTGTAGTGCAGGAGCACGTGGCCGCCCACAGCGATTTGGAAAACGCGGCCAGCGGCGATGGCGTCGCCCAGCAAAACGGTGGTGATGCTGATCATGGCTTTGATGACCCAGCCGAGGATGAGGCAGTTCATCAGCGCGCCGAGATAGATGGCGCGAAAGCCGCGGAGGAAGGCGGCGGGTTTGCCTTCGTAGCGCAGCTCGACGAATTCTACGTCGGTCAGGATTTCCGCGCGGCGCCAATAACGAGCGAAGAAAAAAACTGTCATCATGCCGCACAAACATTGCGACCACCACAACCAGTTGCCGGAGATGCCGTTCTTGGCAACCAGACCAGCAACGAGAAGCGGGGTATCCGCGGCGAAGGTGGTGGCCACCATGGAGGTGCCGGCGAGCCACCAGGAAACGTTGCGGCCGGAGACGAAGAATTCTTCGGTGCTGCCGGAAGAGCGGCGACGGTAGTACAAACTGATGAGGAGATTCAGCAGCAGGTAGGCGGCGATTACGATCCAATCGGTAGCGGTGAGCGCCATGTTGAGCTATTGAGTCTCCCTGAAGACAGCCCGCGCGCGAGTGATTCGCGTGGTTTAAATCGGTTTAGTGACGGGCGTGTCAGCAAATCGGAGCCCAGATGTTGTAGTCTATCCGGGCTGCGAAGCAGAGAATGGCTCAGAAAAGTCGAAATGGCAAGCGTGACGATGCGATGAGAGCAGCGGCGGGGGCTGAGTAATGCTGGTGGTGCTGAAAGCGAATGCTGAAGAAGTGAACCGCGAAGCAGCGCGCATGGTGGCGAATACGGTGCGGCAGAATCCCGCGCTGCGGCTGGGGTTGGCTACCGGCAGCACGATGATCGGCGTTTATCGCCAACTGGCGCGGCTGCACCGTGAAGAGGCGCTGGATTTTTCACGGGTGATTACCTTTAACCTGGATGAATACCTGGGAGTTGCGCCGGAGCATCCGCACAGCTTTCACCACTTCATGCTGGACAATTTTTTCGCGCATGTGAATGTGGATCCGCGGAATGTGCATATCCCGGATGGCACGATTACCGGTGACTACGAAAAATATTGTGCGTCGTATGAAGAGGATATTGCGCGCGCGGGCGGGATTGATTTGCAGATATTGGGGATTGGACGGAACGGGCACATCGGCTTTAATGAGCCGACCTCGAGTTTTGCTTCGCGGACGCGGTTAAAGGTTTTGGGCAAGGCGACGGTGGAAGACAATCGCAAATATTTTGGAGCGGGAGAAACGGTTCCGCGGTGCGCGATTACGATGGGCATCGGGACAATTTTGGCGACGCGGCGGGTGCTGATGCTGGCGACAGGAGCCGCGAAGGCTCACGCGGTGGCGAATGCCATCGAAGGGCCGATTACCGCGTCGGTGACGGCCTCGGCGCTGCAACTGCATGCGGATGCGACGGCGATACTGGACGAGGAAGCCGCGGGACAATTGAGGCAGAAGGACTATTATCGCGACGTGATGGAAATGACGGCGTTGTTTACACCGGGGCGATTGTCGTAGACCGGTAAAACCCTAGCTTCCGGAAATTCGACCAGTTCAGCAAAAACTTCCTTGACAACAAACACCGCTCGGGATAATTCACAGGCGTGCCCGGGCTGTCCGAAGTGAATTTCAGCCCGAACTGCTCCGCGCTCGGCCGCGCAAGTATGTGAGGAGGATTTAAAGTGACCTGGACGCAGAATTACAATCCCGCAGGTCACTGGTGGCTGTCCACTCTGATTGCGGCAATTCCCATCCTGGTATTGCTAACGCTGCTGGCGGGTTTCAAAGTGCGTCCGCACTTGTGCGCGATTGCGGGAGCGATCGCTTCGATGGTGATTGCAATTTTTGTGTTTGGCATGCCGGCGCGCCTGGCGCTGGCCAGTTTTCTTTACGGTGGGGCTTTCGGATTGCTGAAGATCGTATGGATCGTAGTTGCGGCAGTATTTCTGTACGACATTTCGGTAGACACCGGGCAGTTCGAAATCATGAAGCTGTCTATCGCGGCGATTACGCCGGACCGGCGGCTACAGGTTTTGCTGGTGGCATTTTCTTTTGGAGCTTTCCTCGAGGGTGCGGCCGGCTTTGGGGCTCCGGTGGCGATTGCGGGCGCCTTCATGATTGGCCTGGGCTTCAAGCCGTTTCAGGCCGCGGTGCTGAACCTGATCGCGAACACTGCGCCGGTAGCCTGGGGCTCCATCGGCACTCCCATACATACCTTGGCGGCGGTGACGGCGCTGCCGGAATCGGACTTGAGCGCGATGGTGGGACGGATACTTCCCTGGACCGCGATCATTGTGCCGTTCTGGCTGATCCGCACGTTCGTAAGCTGGGCGGAAACTTTTGAGGTGTTACCGGCGATTCTGGTGGTGGGCTTGTCGTTCGCCAGTGTGCAGTATTTCTGGTCGAATCACGTGGACAGCAACCTGGTGGATATCGCGGCGGGCACGGCGTCCATTGTAGCGACACTATTATTTTTGCGGGTGTGGCAGCCGAAAAAGATCTGGCGCTTTGAAGATGAGCGGGCCGAGGACGCGGCAAAACTGAAGCGTGGAGAAACGGCGGTAGTGCACACGCCGGGGCAATTGGGGAAGGCGTGGATGCCGTTCGCGCTGTTGTCTTTATTTGTTCTGCTGTGGGGATTGCCAGCGATCAAAACAGCGATGGGCAAAGCGACGACGCCGGCGTTCAAGACCGGAGGATGGGCGGTGCCATACCTGCATCAAGCGGTGTTCCGCACGCTGCCGGTGGTGAGCAAGCCCGTCGCGGAGAACGCCAAGTTTGATTTCAATTGGCTGTCAGCAATCGGGACGGGATGTTTTCTGGCAGCGGTGCTGGCGGGATTATTTCT
>JBBRPU010000397.1:0-3502 GCA_038227545.1 Candidatus Acidiferrales bacterium | reverse complement strand
GGCGCCTCGCCGAAAAATATCCCGCACGCTTCGCCGCGCTCGTGGTGATTTGCGGTGGCCTGCGCCCTCCCGCCGCCACCTTGAAGGCCCACCCCGAACTGGCAAAGCTCACCCCCGCCGACAATCTCAAAAGTTATTCCGAGACGGCCGCAAGAATCGGCAAGGTTCCCGTGTGGGTTTTCCACGGGAGCGACGACGAAATCGTGCCCGTCACCGAATCACAGCGTATGCAGGCCGCCATGAAGCAAATTGGCGCCGAAGTTCACTACACTGAATATCCGGGCGTAAAACACGTTTCCTGGTACAAAGCCTACGATGAACCGAAACTTTTCCCCTGGCTCTTGTCTAAAACTCTTCCCGTAAAATCCAGGTAGCCGACAAATCAAGCCTCAACGGACGCGCGCGCTCCAGCGCTCTTTTTTGGCCACTCTACTTCCTGCACCGATCCCACCACGAACGTCCACGACGCTGCGCCCGTCACTGCCACCACAAACACAATTACGAACGCCCAGTAAAAATGACCGGTGCGCTCCAATACCAATCCCGTAAGCGTCGGCGCCACCACGCCCGCGAGATTCCCCGCGAAATTTTGCAACGCCGTCCAGCGCCCAGCCGCGTACGGTCCTGCCAGTGACTGCGTCAGCGCCCAGATGTTGGACGAGCAGATGTGTTGAAAACCGATTCCCAGCATCAGCAGCGCGACACTTAACGACGGCGTGCTTATCGCCGACCACAGCAGCAGACTTCCCGCCACCGCCAGCCCGCCTGAAACAAATGTCTTGCGCACCCGGGTGGGTGTCGCGCCCGCCCGGATCCATCTATCCGATAGCCAGCCGCCCAGTAACGCCAGGCACGCGCCTCCGATGTACGCGGCCCCTCCGATTTTGGCCATCGAGTACATTGAAAAATTTCTCTCGCGCGTCAGGTAAAACGGTAGCCACGTCAGCATGAAATAACTCAGATAGTTATAGCCAAACATGCCGAGGCACGTGCCCCACGCCGATCTCTGCGTCAACAACGTGCGTAAACTCGGTGGCTCCGTTTTCTCCGCGTGAAGAGCGACTTTTGCGTTGGGCATCCACGCGATCCACGGCACCAGCCAGCATAGGCTCACGGCCCCTAGGGTCACGAAAAACGCGCGCCATCCAAACTTTGAAATCAAAATTCCGCCCGCCAGCATGCTTACTCCTGGCCCCAGCGCCAGTCCGGCCGAAATGATGGAGTTCGCAACGCCCCGATGTTCTTCGCGGTAATGAAGCGAAATAATTTTTGAGTAAGACGGATATACCACCGATTCCCCGACGCCCAGCAACATGCGGAAAATCAGCAGCAGCAGAAATCCGTGCATCAAACCCGTGCCTAACGTCGCCGCGGACCACAGGAAAAATCCTGCCGCAAGCATCCAGTTCACGTTGACGCGGTCCACCAGCCATCCCGCCACCAGCATCAAGCACAAATAGCTCCAGAAAAATGACGATAGCAGCACGCCCAGTTGCGAAGCCGAAAGTTGCAACTCCTCTTTCAAAATGGGAGCAGCAATGGAAAGATTGGCGCGATCCACATAACTGATGAACGAGGAGAGTCCCAGTAGGACGAGCACCACCCATAGCGGTCCGGAGATGCGATTCGTGCGTGCAGGTTCGATGGCCATCTGCGTGGGCCGCGATTGTCTCTCGTGCTGCCAATGTAGGCAATTCAATTCCGGGTGTGAGCACTGCGCATCCGCGTCGCTCCACGTGCCGTTTCCGCCCCTTCTGGTTTTGGCCTAAACTGCATTTCGCTGAATGCAGAAAATTGTGGCTTAATGGTCCGTGCTTCTCTAGCCGCCGGAGCGAATTTCCATGCCGTCCGTAAATTCTCCCCACGTGGTGAATATCGCTGACTTAAGGCGCATCGCCAAAAAGCGCCTTCCCGCTGTCGTTTTCGACTATCTCGATGGCGGCGCCGAAGGTGAAGTCACTCTCCGCGAAAATTGCCGCGTCTTTGACGACGTAAGTTTCCGCCCGCGCCATGCCGTGGCGTTTCCGAGTTGCGATCTGCACACCACCGTGCTCGGCCATCAAATTTCATTGCCTGCGTGGCTCGCGCCGGTTGGTTACAGCCGCCTCATGCATCCCGGCGGGGAAGTGGCCGCCGCGCGCGCCGCGGGCAAAGCCGGCACTGGCTACACGCTCTCCACCATTTCGGGACACAAACTGGAGAATGTTCGCGCCGCCACCACGGGTCCAGTCTGGTATCAGCTTTACCTGATGGGCGGCCGCGCCGCCGCGGAAGGTTCCATTGATCGCGCGCGGCGCGCCGGATTCACCGGCCTGGTCATCACTATAGACACTCCCGTCAGCGGCATTCGCGAGCGCGATCCTCGCAACGGCATGGTGCAGTTGTTAAATCCCGGGCTTTTCCAAAAAATCCCTTACGCCACACAATTTGTCACTCATCCGGGATGGTTGATGGATTTTCTTCGCGATGGAGGAGTGCCTCCTCTTCACAATGTGGTGCTGCCCGGAGAAGCGCCCATGCCTCTTACCGATATTGCCAAAGCACTGGCCGCCTCCACCGTGACGTGGAGCGACTTGAAATGGATCCGCGAAATCTGGACTGGTCCCATCATAGTGAAGGGTGTGCTCACCGGCGACGACGGTCGGCGCGCAGTGGACGAAGGAGCGGCCGCCATCGTGGTCTCCAATCACGGCGGCCGCCAACTCGATTGTGTTTCCTCGACTCTGCGTGTGCTTCCCGAAGTGGTTGCCGCCGTGAACGGCCGCACGGAAGTCTTGATGGACGGAGGGATCCGGCGTGGCACCGACATCGTGAAAGCCATCTGCCTGGGAGCGCGCGCGGTCCTCTGTGGCCGCGCGTACGCCTACGGCTTGGCCGCTGCCGGCGAACCCGGCGTCGCTCGCGCCATCGAAATTCTGCGCGAAGATGTTAAGCGCACGCTCGTTTTATTGGGATGCCGCAGCGTCGCCGCGCTGGATTCTTCTTACGTGCGCATGCCCAGGGAGTGGGCCGCGAATTAGCTGACTGCTACCCGATTGCTGCGCCGGGCGCATCAGTGCACAAACGTCAAGCCACTCGGTATGAACTGCGGAAACACGTAGGCATACAACATCACGATCACGCCAATCACCGCCGCCAGCGCCACCGAATGCCAGAACACAAATCTGAAAATAGATCCCTCGTTGCCCACTTGATTCGTCGCTGCCGTGGCGATGCAGATGGATTGCGCGTCAATCATCTTGCCCATCACTCCGCCGGCGCTGTTCGTCGCGCACATCAAAATGGGACTCAGATTTAATTGCTGCGCGGTAATTTTCTGCAGCCCGCCGAACAACGCATTCGAAGCCGTATCACTCCCGGTGAGCGCTACTCCCAGCCATCCGATAAACGCTCCAAAAAATGGAAAGAACCAGCCCGTCCGTGTGAACGCCAGCCCCAGCACCGCATCCATCCCCGAATAACGCGTCACGTAGCCCAGCCCCAGCATGCACGCCATCGCAAT
>JBBRPU010000396.1:0-3503 GCA_038227545.1 Candidatus Acidiferrales bacterium | reverse complement strand
GTCGGTTTTCCAATGACCGATGCGGAAGTCGCCGTCTTCACGCTCGTCGAGCTTGGTGCCGGTGGCGATGAGGCGGAGCTTTCTGGGCCAACGCATGGTGAGTTCGTAGTTGGCAAAGTCGGAGGCGTCGCCAAGATGCGGGTACCAGCTTTCGCGAGCACCGACGAAGAGCACATCGTTGCCGGCATCATCAATGATGTTGCCGCGATAATGAAAGCGCAGAGAGAATTCGCGGTCGCGGGAAACGGCCTTCGGCAGGGCGACAAGAAGGTAGTCGTTGCCGCGAGTGGTGCGTTCTTGCGTGGTGAGGCCCTGATTTTGAAAAAATTCGAGCGGCTGGCTATCCGACGCGGTCACGGATTCAATGCTGAGCGCGCGTGAGAGGGTGAAGACCAGCAAGCGATCACCGACGCCGGCAGCGCGCAGTTTTATGGTGGCGGTAGCGTCGAGAGAATGATCGGCGAGTATGGAAGTGTCTATGGCGTAGCCCAGCGCGTGGAAGTCCAACGGATAGGGAACGCTGTCCGGCAATTTGTAGGAAGCCCACACATCGTAGAAACCGGCGTCGTTAATTTTGCGTCCCTGGCCAAGAAGAAATGGTTCGGGACGCAGAGGATCGAGCAGGAAATCGAAAGGCCCGGAGGCGATGCCGTCGAGGTTGGCATAGAAGTACGGTTGCGGCGAGGCCACCAGAGTTCCGGAAACAATGCGCAACGATTGCGAGGGATTCAGGTGCGCGACGACGGGTTCCCAGCGCGCGGCGGCGACTGCGTCGGTCTGCGGTTTCAGTCCCGCGCCTTGGAGTTGATGGAGGAGATCGGCGGCGGTGGAGTCGGTGAAGCGCAGGTAGGCGCTGGCGAAATCCTGATCGAGGATGGGAGCGCCGAGGAAGCGAGCTAGCTGTTGCTTTTCGATGGTGTCGCGTGGAAGAACGAGTATGTGGCCGCGACCGGCGAAAACGATGCCAGAAATTTGCCCTCCGAGGGGCGCGAAGAAAAACAGCTGGCCCTGATCGAAGGAGAGCTTGGCGTCACCGCGGCGAAGCTCAATGCGATGATCGGGGAGAATTTGGTAGGAGGTGGCGGGATCGGGACGAAGGGTGTTGAGAGAATCGTAGAGGCGATGAACTGGCTGATTTGCCGGCGCGGTTTGCGCGGCGGCGGCCGCAGCGAAAGCATGGAGGAACAGGAAGGCTACCGCGACCCGCATGGGGAAAGTGTAGACAGGTTGGGTGGCAGGGAACAAGGGAACGGGCGACGGCGCCTCAACGAGGTTAGACGCATGAGAGTCGGATTTGAGGAGAGAAAATAGCGGCAGGTTAGCTGCGGCGTTCAGCGACGAAAGTGCGAGAAAAGCCAGAAGACCAAGGATAGTCCCACGCTCAGAAGCAGCGAAGTGACGATGGGAAAATAAAAAGTGGTGTGCTCGCCGCGATGAACGACGTCGCCGGGTAAGCGGCCGAGGCGCAGGGGCAGGCGGCCGGAGAAAAATAGAAATGCGCCGGCCACGACGGCGATGCCACCAAAAATCACCAGGGCGCGGCCGAGTTCACGTAGTTCCATATTGAAATTATAACGGAGCGGCGATAGAGCGGCGCATTGGCGAACATGTATACCTGCGGGATTTTTACTTGAGGAGTTCGCGGTTGCCGACTGCCGGAGCTAGATCAGTTCGTGACCGGCAAAAAAATAGCCGATTTCAAATGCAGCGGTGTCGGGAGCATCGGAGCCGTGGCTGCAATTGTTACCGATGCTGGTGCCGAGATCGTGGCGAATCGTGCCAGGAGCGGCTTTCTTGGGATCGGTAGCGCCCATGGTATCGCGCCATTTGGCGATGGCGCCTTCGGCTTCCAGGACCAGCGCAACGATTTTTCCGGAGCTCATGAAATCGGTGAGCTCTCCGAAAAATGGGCGCTCTTTGTGCACGGCGTAAAAGCCGCCGGCTTCGTCTTTGGTGAGTCGCATGGTTTTGATGGCTACGATTTTGAAACCGGCTTTGTGAATGCGCGAAAGAATATCGCCCTGCTGGCCGGCTTTTACCGCGTCGGGCTTGATGATTGCAAAAGTGCGTTCCAGTGCCACGAAAATCCTCCGTCGAGTGTTCGAATGCTAGTAAAAGTCTTTACTTCAGAGCGGCCGCGACACTGGAGCCCAGATCCGCGGGGGTTTCGACGCAACGAATTCCGGCAGCGCTCATGGCGGCGTACTTATCTTTTGCGGTGCCCTGACCGCCGCTGATGATGGCTCCGGCGTGACCCATGCGACGGCCGGGAGGTGCGGTTTGACCGGCGATAAATCCGATGACCGGTTTTTTTACGTTGGTTTTGATCCACTTCGCGGCGGTTTCTTCGGCATCGCCGCCAATCTCACCGATCAAAATAACCGCGTGAGTGTCGGGATCTTCGTTGAACAACTGCATAGCGTCGAGGAAAGTGGTGCCGATAATGGGATCGCCGCCGATGCCGATGCAGGTTGACTGGCCGATGCCCAAGCGGGTCAACTGATCCACGGCTTCGTAGGTGAGCGTGCCGCTGCGGCTTACCACGCCGACGTGTCCTTGCTTGTGAATGCGGCCGGGCATGATTCCGATTTTACATTTGCCGGGAGAGATGACTCCCGGACAATTCGGGCCGATGAGGCGAGTTTCTTTGAAGTCCACTACGGAGGCCACGCGCACCATGTCGAGAACGGGGATGCCTTCGGTGATGCAAATCACCAGAGGAATTTCGGAATCGGCGGCTTCGAGAATGGCGTCGGCGGCATAGGGCGGCGGAACGAAAATTACGGAAGCGTTGGCGCCGGTTTCTTTGACGGCATCGGAAACGGTGTTGAAGACGGGGCGCTCGAGATGCTTGGTGCCGCCTTTACCGGGGGTGACGCCACCGACGACGACGGTGCCATATTCGATCATCTGCTGGGCGTGAAAGGTGCCTTCGCGTCCGGTGAATCCCTGGACGAGCAAGCGTGTTTTTTCGTTGACGAGGACGCTCATCGCGCAGCCGCCGCGAGAGCTACAACCTTCGTAGCACCGTCTTTCATGCCGTCAGCGATGGTGAAATTCAGTTTACTGTCGCGCAGAATTTTCTGGCCCAGCTCCACGTTGGTTCCTTCCATGCGCACGACCACCGGCACTTTCAATTGCAGGTCTTTGGCGGCGGCGACGACTCCGGTAGCGAGAACGTCGCAGCGTAGAATGCCGCCAAAAATATTGATGAACACGGCTTTCACGGCGGGATCGGCCATCAAAATTCCAAAAGCGTTTTTCACCTGGTCGGCGGAAGCGCCGCCACCAACGTCGAGGAAATTTGCGGGAGAGCCGCCGGCGTATTTGATGATGTCCATGGTGGCCATGGCGAGTCCGGCGCCGTTAACCATGCAGGCCACGCTGCCGTCGAGCTTGATGTAGTTCAGTCCGTACTTGGAGGCTTCGACTTCGAGCGGGTCTTCTTCGTCGAGATCGCGGAGCTCGCGCAATTCCTTGTGGCGGAAAAGCGCGTTGTCATC
>JBBRPU010000395.1:0-3512 GCA_038227545.1 Candidatus Acidiferrales bacterium | reverse complement strand
CTCCAGGCCGGGATAAAAATAGCTGAGCACCAGCGCAATGGAAAAAGCCGTCATGGTATCGCCGGAGGGAAAAGAGAATTTGTCGGGCGGCAAAACTTTGGACCAGCAGTGCGGCTCAAACTGACAAGGCCGCATGCGGTGGCTCAGATGCTTGAGGGCTTTGAACACCAGGACGCCGCACAGAGCAGCGGAGCCGGCCGCTCCCACGGCGGCGACGCGTTGCGGACCGCCCCAGGTCAGGAGCATGAAGGCCAGCCCGTACCACAACCAGCCATCGCCCAGCCGCGTGGACAGAATCATCCACAAGCGAAACCAGCGCGGCGCACGCCAGCGGTTCATCTGCCGCATGACGCGATGGTCGCGGCTTTCGATGAATCCCCAGAGCATGCGCTCTACGGTCATGGCCTACCTCATGCGGAAGTGCTCATCTCCATTAATTCCGCGGTGTCGCCGAACGAAGTGCCGAACGAATTGCCTAACGAAGACCCGAAACATTCCGGCGAAACTCCAAACGAAAAATGTTCAGGAAGCAAATCGTGGGCGCGGGGCGCGACGTCCCACAAAAGGCGTGTGCGTTTTTCGGAGCGGTCCAGTAGAGCCGACCATCTTTTGCAGAACAGCATCTCGTGGAGCCAGTGGCCCGCGGTAAACAAAGGAACTAGTACGGCGAGTAGAGAAATTGCCAGCGTCCAGGGCTTATCGTGCACGAGAGAGTTCACGATGCTGAAAACGTCGGCAGTCAGTTTGAGGTAGCCGCCGTGTATTCCGTGGATGCGGCCGTGGCCCTGCATGAGGCCGGCGAAAAATTCGTCCACGGTGCGAGCGCCCGGAACTTCCGTGTGCGTCAGGCCGACTCCCGCGAGGGTGTGGGAATCGCTGCCGGCAATCGCCACTTTTCCGAAACGGGCGGCAAGATCGGCGGCGCGGGCATTGGCATTGGCGCACATCTGGCCGTTGCGGGCTTCCAGCGCGGGAGCGTAGGAGGCGAACCAGTCGAAGTCGCGTTCATCGCGGCGGCCAGTGAGGCCGGAAAAAACGTGATTGACGCTGAAGAACAGCTTGCGCTCGCTGAGATACATGACCAGGGAGATGAAGTCGTTGCGGCGACGCTGAATTTCCACGTGATCGCGCTCGCGGATATCGTAGACGCCCAGGTGCACCTGGGTGCCGGTGGGCATAGTGACGGTGACTTCTTCGCTCAGAAAAAAATCGGGATACTGCCGCAGCGCTTCCGCGGCATCAATGGAGTCGTGATCCGTGATGGTGACAATAGCCATGCCAAGTGTCTTGAGCCGCTCGTAGACCTCTGCGGCATCGTTGTACGATTCTCGACAAATTTTATCGAGTACCGGGGTGCCGCACATGCCGGAGGCTGCCGAGTGAACATGCAGGTCGCATCGCATGCCACCATGGTTTCGCAACGATATGAACAGCCTATGAAGAGGCTGCGAATTATAGATGAATGTGTCCATGGAACTGATTGAACACACGAGGCTTATGTCGTTATCCACATGGCATGGTGGGTGCATTATGAGAATGCCCGAAATTCTGTGTGACAATTTGCACATGAACCTGGCGAAGTCTGCTGGATGAGTGAGACCGCGAAGAAAATTCATATCGTTTTCCACGATGCCGGCGGTGGGCATCGCAACGCCGCAATTTCCCTGAAAGCCATCATTGAGCAACAGCAGCGGCCTTGGCAGGTGGAGCTCGTTCAGTTTCAAGAGCTTACCGATCGCTTGGACGTGTTGCGACGCTTGACAGGCATTCAGATTCAGGAGCAGTACAACCGCCTGCTGCGCAGTGGGTTGACGCTGGGCGCGACCAGTCTGCTCCGGGTGCTGCAGACGGTGATTCGCACTTTTCACGGGCCCATGGTGAAACTGCTCACAGAGCAGTGGCGCAAGCAGCCTGCGGACATGCTTATTTCAGTAATCCCCCACTTCAACCGGCAGCTGCACGAGAGCTGGAGCGCGGCCTGCCCGGGAAAGCCGTTCGTGACGCTGATTACCGATCTGGCGGACTTTCCGCCGCGCTTCTGGATCGAGCCGATTCGGGAACAGTACCTGATTGCCGGAACGGAAAAGGCTGCGGAGCAGGCGCGGGCCTTTGGGCAAGACGCCCAACACATTTTCCAGACGTCGGGGATGATCCTGCGGCCGGACTTCTATGCAGAAGAGAATGTGGATCCGCGAGAATTGCGAAAAGAGCTTGGGCTGCGGGCGGATCTGCCGGTGGCTATCGTACTGTTTGGAGGCTACGGCTCGGGTGTCATGCACCAGATCGCGCGGCGACTGGACCGGGAAGGAGTGCCGGTACAGCTGATTCTAGTTTGCGGGAAGAATGAAAAGCTGGCGGCACGGTTTCGCGCGGAAAGGTGGAAGATCGCGCCGCACGTGGTGGGCTTCACCAAGGAAGTGCATCGCCTGATGCGCGCGGCGGATTTCATGATTGGGAAGCCGGGGCCTGGGAGCATTGCGGAAGCGATGATGCGGGATTTGCCGGTGCTGATCGAGTGCAATGCGTGGACGCTGCCGCAGGAGCGTTACAACGCGCAATGGGTTAAGGAACAGGATGTGGGCATCGTGCTCGACAACTTCCGGCAGGTAGCTAGCGGAGTCCGCGCGATGCTCGAGCCGGCGACGCTGGAGCGTCTGAAGAAAAATGTTAAAGCGCTCAATAATCGCGCGTTGTTTGAGATTCCGGAAATACTTGCGGGACTGCTGGATGAAAACGCCAGCCGCCAGAGTCACGGCACCGGCCCGGCCACAAGCGCAAGTTAGCTCTTCAGAAAAAATGATCGCAAAAGTTTAATGCAGCTGGGCGTGCTCGGCGTGATCGGGCCGGCGGAAGCGCGGGCCGGCGCCGGAGTTGTTTGGGGGCGCCTGAAAGCGCGGCTTCATGCAGGTCGTAGCCAGCCATTGCACGGCGCGTTTTTTGGTATCGCACATCTTGGTGCATCCGCGACGGGCCAGGGCTTCGTGGCAATGGCAGTAGCAGGCTGCGGCGGGAACGTTGCGCAAGCGCGTGGGTAGGTCGGCGTACGCCGCAGCTGTGCATGTGACGATCAGCGCGCTTATCGTGAGCGTGTACCGAAAGAAAGAGCGGAGAGAGGGAAGCAGCCGGCCCATGGGTCATGTTGGGGCTGTCGGGCAAAAAAACCCATAGATCGGGTGGAGCGCCGGCGGTCATTACTAAGGTTCCAGGACTTGCCAGGCGAATAGAAAATCGGCGATTCCCACGGAAACGTTCCGTATCGGCCCTGCGGGTCAATACGGGATTGAGCGCGACTAGAGGCGTGGACGCAAAGTTAAGATAAGAAGAAGCTTAGCAGCGCGCGCTTGGCGCACGCCTTGGCTAGGCGCATGCAATAAGACGGTGAGTAGGCGCGTTTTACATGACGATATGTAAAAGGCGGTGAGCGAGGGGGAAGGGGCTTGCTCGCTGTTTTTCGCAGATCGTTCCCACCTGCCTCTGAGAGGGAAGCTAGGATGGATGACCCCACGCGCCGG
>JBBRPU010000394.1:0-3514 GCA_038227545.1 Candidatus Acidiferrales bacterium | reverse complement strand
GCGCATCGTCATATTTAAAAATCGCTTTAACCTTCGTCACCATCCAGTAGCAGAACGCCCCCGCCACCACTCCAATCGCCAGCGCCGGCATCGGCCCCACAAAACCCGCTGCAGGAGTAATCGCCACCAGTCCCGCCACGGCTCCGGAGATCGCGCCCAATGCGCTCGCTCTGCCGTTCTTCAACCACTCCGCCGCGCTCCAAGCCAAAGCTGCCGCTGCCGCCGCGAAATGCGTGGCCACAAACGCGCTTGCCGCCAATCCATTGGAAGCCAGCGCGCTCCCCGCATTGAATCCGAACCATCCCACCCACAGCAGGCACGCGCCGATGAAACTCAGCACCAGGCTGTGCGGGGGCATCGCTTGTTGCGGATAGCCCGTGCGCTTGCGCAGGTAAAGTGCGCACACCAGTGCTGATACGCCGGAAGAAATATGCACAACTGTCCCGCCGGCAAAATCCAGCGTGGGAAATCGTCCGCCCAGCGCCGCGTTTAAGAATCCACCCTTGCCCCACACCATGTGCGCCAGCGGCGCGTACACCACCAGAAACCACAGCACCATGAACAGCACCGACCCGCTGAACTTCATCCGCTCCGCCGTTGCTCCCGTGATCAGCGCCGGCGTAATAATCGCGAACATCAGCTGGTACACCATGAAAGTTGTCTGCGGAATCGTCCCCGCGTAATCTGCATTGGGCTCCGCGCCGACGCCGCGCAAAAACGCGTGCTCGAATCCTCCAATCACCGGCCCATTTCCGCCAAAGCACAGGCTGTATCCCACCAGCGCCCACATCACCGTGATCAGCGCCATCAGCGCAAAACTTTGCAGCATTATCGCCAGCGTATTTTTTCGCCGCACCAGCCCGCCGTAAAAAAGCGCCAGCCCCGGCCCGGTCATCATCAGCACCAGCGCCGCGCTCACCAGCATCCAGGCGTTATCAGCGGAGGATTGCGCCGCGGTCACTCGCTGGTCCAATTGACTTAATTTTTCGCTGGTCGTTGCTTTGGAAAAATCGGTGGGAGCCGTACCTTGCGCGAAACTGGCCGAAGCGCCGAGCAGCGCCGCCGGGACCGCCGCCAGCACAAAAGTTGCCAGCAGCAGGAAACACCGCCGCTTCATGCTTCTACAATCAGGCGTCTGGCTTTGCAAATCTTCGCGCCACGCTAAACACTTCGGAATGCTCATTGGAAATCAAGCAATGCTGTGCACCAGTTCGAGCTTGGGATGCGCCAGATTATATGCACCCACCCCGCGCTTGTCATATTTATAGAATTGATTCATCGTACCTAAAAATTGCATTCGCCACGCACCGTTCGCCTCACAAACCGTATCACCTGGCGGTGCTACTGCTGATCTTTCCAACCGTCAACTCCCGGCGTTCCAATCGCTTGTCGCCCCTCTCGCGCCTTCATCGTATAATGCAACCCCGAGGGAAATTCGCCGCCTCATCGCGGCGCCCCTGCGACGGAGATTCGTTTCAATGACCGACCACGCCCCCATGGAAATTGATGTTCGCGATAGCGGCCCGGTGTCCGTACTCGATGTCCACGGCCGCCTGACCATTGGCGAATCCAGCGAACAGCTTCACGAGGCCCTCCAGTCCGTGATTGACCGCGGCGCACGCAAAGTGGTCGTCATCCTCAACGGTGTCCCGCAAATTGACAGCTCCGGCATTTCCACGCTGGTGCGCATCTCCATCCAACTGGCCCGTGAAGGCGGCGTCCTCCGCCTGGTCTGCGGCCCCGGGCGCGTGCGCGACGCTCTCACCGTCACCCGCCTCATTGACGCCATCCCCGCCTTCGAAACCGAATCCGCCGCCCTCGCCAACTTCGCCTAAGCCCGAGTCTGCAAATCGCAATGCGACACGCAGGGTGCCGGGTGCCCACCCACGCCAATGTCTACATGTTGTCATCCCGAACGCGCAGCGGAGGGATCTGCTTTCCTACCCTTCATTCCACTGCGCAGGCAGGAATTTTCCGTTGCTCCGCAGCTCTCAGGTAAAGTTAGGCGGCGGGTGCCCCACCCTGGATTTATAGGGTGGGTCTTGGGGTGAACAAGCAATTCGCAAAATCACTAAAATCGACTTATTCACCGCTTTTGAATTCTCTTGGAATTGATTACTGAAACTGCGCAGGTAGGGATTTGTCGTGAAGATTCAAAAATTCCGCTTCGGCAAGGAAAAACTAACCGCTCTTCTTCAACTCCGCCAAAACCAGTTTCGCCACTTCCTTCAAAGTCTCAAACACGCCCTGCCCGGTTACCGCCACGCCTTCCAGCACCGGCTCGCCTTTTTTCTGCAGCTGCTTGGTCAATTCTTCCACGCTCAACACATTCGGCAAATCGCGCTTGTTCAATTGCAGCACATACGGAATGGATTCAAATTTCAGGTTATGTTCCTTCAAATGCTCCTGCAAGTTTTCCATCGTTTCGAAATTCGCATCCAACCGCTCTTCCTGCGAATCCGCCACGAACACCACGCCGTCCGCGCCTTTTAAAATCAGCTTGCGGCTGGCTTCATAAAAAACCTGTCCCGGCACGGTATAAAGATGAAAGCGCGTTTTGAACCCGCGCACCGTCCCCAGGTCCAGAGGCAAAAAATCAAAGAACAGTGTGCGGTCCGTCTCCGTGGCCAGCGACACCATCTTGCCCTTCTGGTTTTGGCCCGTATGGTCGTACACCCACTGCAGGTTGGCGGTCTTTCCGCCCAGACCTGGACCGTAGTACACCAGCTTGCAGTTAATTTCGCGCGCGGGAAAATTGATAAACGGCACTTTTCGTCAACTCGGAATCAGGCCGGAAACGCGCAGTCCCATTGGACTCCTCGCGCACCAACCAGTCTTCTCGCCCCCATGTCTTGCTTCTGTAGCCTACCAGCCATCGCATTCAGGCCGTGGCACGACTGGCACTCAATTACATCCCTTAATATATCTTGCCTGTACACCCACAGTGTCCGCGAATTCCCCCCGAATCCCATGCTCTATTTTCTGCCCATGCCTCGGGTCGGTAACGTCACACATAGGAATCAACAAAGCCCCCGCCCCTCGCCCGGCCGTCGAGAGGAGGCAAAACTCCACCAGAAACACCTCGGCCCGCTCCGCCGGCGCCACAGCACCCCGAAGCGGGCCGTATGCCCCACAAAAACAGTTCCTTGCTCCTCAATGACCTACGAGGGCCTACGACCCGATCTTCACCGTACCGCCGGTCGTATCCTTATCTTTGTCGTCGTCATCATGGTCATCTACAGACACGGAGAAAGTGATAGGACCGATGGGAATTTGACATACGGTCTTTCCCGTGGGATACGTGACCTCGAACTTCGCCACCCCTCCATTATTGATGGTGATGCTGCTCGGACTGTACGTCCCGTCCGCGTTCACTGTGATTTTGTTGGTGTCGTCCATCGGTGCTGGGGCCGGTTGTGCCATTGTTGTTCTCCTTTAATTTGTTTTCTTCGTTGGGGGCCGAAAGTTCGGATCGGAAAGCAAGTCTTGCAGGGCGTGATTCGCACGCAGGTCT
>JBBRPU010000393.1:0-3514 GCA_038227545.1 Candidatus Acidiferrales bacterium | reverse complement strand
GAGAAAATGTTGGCCGCGCCCGAATGGAAAATCGTAAACATAGTTGGCGCTGATGATGTGGCGAGCGTCGAACAGCGAATCGGCGCGGCAGGTCCGCAGATTGGTTAGATCGCAAATCAGTCCCTGACCGTTGAAGCTGTACTGATTGGTGTTATTGGTGATGTTCGACTGATTGTCAGTGGAATGTGAATAGGAATAATCGAGGTCGAGCTGCAGATTATTCGAATAGCGTTTGCGGAGGCTAGCCAGCAGCGCGTTGTAAGAGGACGAGGAATAGTTGCCAATGTAACCGTTGGCGCCGGTCTGGGCGTATAGCGCGACATTGGGATTCAGGGTACCGATTTCATCAAGCACCAGTATGGTGCTTGAGAGATCGCCGACGGAAACGAAGTTACCGAGTAAGTTGTTTACAAATTCAGTGCACGTTGTGGAAGCAAATCCGAACGCGGCATTAATCTGCGGGCAGGTCGCTCCTGTGGCAGAAGTGAGCTGATTTTCGAACCATGGCTGGGCGCTAATCGAGCCGCCACTTTGCGCTTGGGATTGCAGGCTGGCGAATGCGGTTTTCAAAAATTGGCCGGAGGCCGGGTCTTTGAAGTTCAGAGTCTGCGCAGCGTCACCTACAGCGATTAATTTGCGGCCGAGACGTCCGAAGTAATTCACTTCCACGATGAAGTTGCCGGGAAGTTCGCGTTGGACGCCCAGTGAATACGTGTAGGAGTAAGGAGTTTTGAAGTTCTTGTCGAACTGCAAAAAGTTAGGAAACCCGCCGTTAGCCAAGCCCACCGGCGCGCCGGTGCTATCTACGTTGGGCGTGAACGGAAGAGGCCGTACAGAAAGCGGTGCGGGAGGTGCGGGAGGCGCACCCAAAGACGTGAATCGTGGACTGGTCGCCAGAGAGGTGAACGGATCAGCCCCGCCGTAGTTATCGACGGGGTTGGAATCGAAGGCAAAGCTTTGCTGGTCCAGCTCAAAAGACAACGTGCTCAATACGCGGTCATACACAATGCCGCCGCCGGCGCGAACAGTGGTTTTGCGATTCCCGAAAAGCGATGCCAACAAACCGCTGGAGAAGGATGGCGTGTAGGCAATTCCCAGACGCGGAGAAAAAGCGTGGTAGTCAGGCTTGTAGTAGTCAGGCCCGTGGTTTGCGGGTCCGCCGAGGTTATAGCTGACCAGCGGTGCGGCGTCGTTGCCGGAAATTCCCTGCAGGGCGTTGGCTACACGGACCGGGAAAATGGTGTTGAGGCTCTGATTCGAAACCGTCTGGAAACCGTTGGCCTCGAAGGGAACGCTGTGATACTGCCAGCGCAGGCCGTAGGTTATGGTGATATTTGGACGTACCCTCCAGCTGTCCTGTCCGTAGAATTCATATTCGTTGTAATGGAAATCGCGGTGAGTCATGGTAAACGGCGGCAGGGCATTTCCGTTGCGGTCATAGGCGACAAACGAACTGGTCTGAGCGTAGCGGCCAAGGATCAGAGGGAAGGCGTGGTCCCACTCCGCCTGTGCGGAAGGATCCCCGGAGATGTCTGCTGGACGAGTGGAGTCGTCGAGCTTGTTAAGCACTCCCCCTAGCCCGATGCCAACAAAGTTCACGTCCGCCTGATTGGCGGATTTGACGCGAATAGGCTTGATATCCGTTCCAAAGTTGAAAACATGCTTTCCATGAACGTAGGAAATGTCGTCGCGAATTTCCGGGACGGCTACGTTGCGACCCTGACCGCGAATGTCGGCAAAGGGCGAAGAAATCAGGCTGGGAGCAAAAATGTTGGGGGCCGCGGGGGCGAAATGAATGGGAAAGTCGAGAACCTGGCGCGTCAAGCCGACGGCCACCTGGTTAATTAAATTGTTGGTGATGTTCCAGGTTTCGCCGACCACCCAAGAGCGGTCGTGGCTGATGACGCTGGCTTGGGGGGTGGGGTCCGACGGGAACTGTGGAAGCACGTTGGCGGTGTCGTCGTCATTGAAACGGTCCATCTGGATGCGGCCAAACAGTTTGTGATTTTGTGAGATGTTGAAGTCCAGTCGGCCGGTGTAGATGTTCTCTCTTCTGTGAATGGGCACGTTAAAGAGAAAGCCGGTGGTGTTCAACCCGTCGGAAACACTGGGATCGTTACCAACCGGATAGCGCGACTTGATGAAGTCGAGGAAAGCCTGGTCCACGCCGATGCCCGCGGGATCAATGGCCTGCAGCTGCGCCATGCTGGCGGTTTGTACATCTCCATTGGCGT
Organism: Candidatus Acidiferrales bacterium; assembly: GCA_038227545.1. Taxonomy (GTDB): domain Bacteria; phylum Acidobacteriota; class Terriglobia; order Acidiferrales; family UBA7541; genus Acidiferrum. The sequence goes on along the minus strand of JBBRPU010000393.1, from coordinate 1,280 downwards.
CCACATAGTTCAACTGGCCGCTGCGGAAGGTGTCGTTAGGTACGATCTGTTCTACCTGGGCGGAAAGCGAATCGCGGCGCGCTTCGTAATTGAAGAAGAAGAAAAGGCGATCTTTGAGGATGGGCCCACCAATATTGCCGCCGAATTGATTGCGATTCAGCGCGGGGCGGCGGATGCCGGCTTTGTTGTTGAAGAAATCGTTGGCCGCGCAAATTGTGTTGCGATTGTATTCGTGCGCGGAGCCGTGCCACTTGTTCGTGCCGTTCTTGGTGACAAAGTTGATCTGTCCACCACTGCTGCGGCCGAAGTCGGCGTTGGGCTGGCCGACGTTGATGTGAACTTCCTGAATGGAATCAATGGGTGCGGAACCGACGGCACTGAATGCCTGGCCGATGGTTTCGTCGTTGACGTCCAGGCCATCAAGCGTGATGTTGGTCTGGTCCGCGCGCGAGCCGGTTACGGAGCCTTCCTGGCTGTCCCCCTCACCGCCGTTGTCCGAGATAGCGACCACGCCTGGGGCTAGCGTCAGCAGAGCGGCGGCGTTGGTTCGAAAGAGACTGGGTAACTCGGCAACGCGGCGGGTATCAATGTCGTTGCCAATGCTGGCGTCCGTGGTGTTGAGCGCTGCCACTAATTCGCCTGAAACTTCAACGGACTGCGAAACTTCGCCGAGCTCAAGGATGGCGTTGACGGCGGCAAGCTCGGTGACCACCAGAGTGAGGTTCTCGATCGTGACAGTTTTGAAACTGGCTTTCTGAAATGTCACGCGGTAGCCGGTGCCGGGCTGAATGCTTCTGAATTCAAAACTGCCGCCCTCGTTGGTGGTGGTTTCTTTGGCGAAGCCGACTGAGGATCGTTCCAGTTTGACGGTGACGTCCCGAACCACGCTGCCTGAGGCGTCCGTGACAACGCCGGTAACTCCCGAAACGGATTGAGCCGCTGCGGGTGGGCACCATGCGAGGCCGGTAATCATGGCCAGGATGAAAAACATCGCGGTGAATCTGTCAACGACTTCCACGAACACGGCCTGCACTTTGCCTAGCATGAACTCCCCCAGGTAACTCTTTGAGATTTCGGACTCTGAAGATCGCTTAACACGATGCACCCTGTGTTCCAGTTTCTCGGTTGGTAGTAATTACGATCACGCGCGCTAAATCGTTACGTATGAACAATGGGCTTGGAGCCGCCAAGATAGAGTTGCAAGAGTAAATGTATATAAGGTCTAAATTATATGAACGTTTGCAGATGTGAATGGCTAGTCTATGGAAAAGCGTATCCAG
>JBBRPU010000392.1:0-3517 GCA_038227545.1 Candidatus Acidiferrales bacterium | reverse complement strand
TTTGCGAGTGGCTATTCGGAGATGCCGCTCGGTGGCCACGGTGTTCGAGGAGATAGATCCCGACGACGCGTGGCCGGAGATTCGCAGGAAAGCGAGAAAACGTTTCCGCGCGCTGGGCTGCCTGCGAGACGCGCACGTCCTGGAAGAGTGGGTCACCAAGCTAGCTCCCGAAAGCGATGCGGTGCGAATGCACATGCACAGTGTGTTCGAAGCGGATGAGCCCGCGTTGCGCAGCGAGGTGGCCCGGGTCGCGGGTAAATTCGATGACAAATCGTGGAAACGTTTGCGGCAGCGTTTGCGCCGGCGGGTTCGCTACATCCCGGTGGGCGGCCTGGCCGCCGAATGTTTGGCACGCGAGAGATTCGAAGAAGTAAAACGTCTGCACCTTCAGGCGTTGCGCACGGACCATGCCAAGCCGTGGCACGCGCTGCGTATTGGATTAAAAAAGCTGCGCTACACGGTCGAGACGCTGCTTCCCGAGCATCACTTGGCTTGGAGCGCGGACTTGAAACGGCTGCAGGATTTGCTTGGCGAGATACACGACCTGGATGTGCTGGCTTCCACGGTGAAAGCCGAGGCGAGCGTTGACGCGGCAGCGCGGGCTTCATGGAAAGAGAAAATACAGCGCGAGCGCGATGAGCGTGTGCGCATCTACCGGCAACTGACCCTGGGAAAAACCAGCCTGTGGAATAAGTGGAGTCACGCTCTCCCGCATGGAGAGCGGTTGGAGGCGGCGGCGTTCGCGCGGCTTCAAGCTACGGCCCGCGCAACCCAATCAAAACCGCGCAAGGTGGCGAGAATTTCCCTGCGAATATTCACGCTGCTGCGGCGGGCTCACGCCTCACCAGTATTCAGCGAGCCGAACATGCGCCGAAATCTGCGGGCCTCGGCGCTTCTGCACGCCATCGGGCATGATGAGAAACACCCCACGCGCGCGGCCCGAAAGTTTTTGCTCGCCAGGCAAGCTCCGCCGCGATGGACGCGCGACCAGTGGGAGTTGGTAGCCTGGGCGGTGCGGTTTCACCGCGGGGCGGAACCCGCCACAGATGAAAGCGAATTTGGAAAATTGCCGGCGGCGGCACGAGAGCACGTGCGGGCGCTGGCGGGCGTGGTGCGACTGGGGCGCGCGGTGCACAAGTCGGGCATCGAGTCGCCTACCGGGCTGAAGATTGAGGTGACGCCGGAGATTGTGACGCTGTTCGTTCCCAGCCTGGTGGACAGCCTGGAGAATGCCGAGAGGCTGGCGGCCGGGAAACATCTGCTGGAGACGGTGCTGGGTGTGCCGCTGGTGGTGCGAGCGGCGGTTGCAAAGGTAGCGACGCTGGACGCCGCTCCTCGGGAAGTCTTGTTCGCGGTGGGGGGGTCGGATTAGCGAAGCAGCGGTTTCCTTTTTCCTCTCACAATAAAAAAAACGGGGGTTCGCGATCAAAGTTTGAAGCTCGCCAGGCAGACCGCGCGACACGCACCAACCCGCGCTGAACATTGCCATGCCACGGATCGATCCACTCCGGCCCTGACTCCCGTCACGCCGCGTATCGATGCACTCCCGTCCTGACTCCCGTCACGCCACGTATCGATGCACTCCCGTCCTGACTCTTATTTCGGGAACGACAATAGATCTTGGCAGTTATCCAAGTCCCTCACCCAGGCGTGTCATTCCGAGCGGGGAAGGGCGACGCATTTTCTTTCTCCTTCGCTCGCGCCCAGGAGTCGCTCTTCGCAGTCGAGGAACCTCTCTTCGATTGACTACGGCTAACGGATTCTGCGGGTAAGTTATTTTGCGCGGCGGAGGAGTTTGGGAGTAGCCAGCCAGACCAATTCAGCACTGGGCGGCGAGAGGCGCTTCATCGTAAGGGCCGCAACGCCGGATTTTTTCAGCGCGGTGATGCTCTGCTTGGAGGCGCAAGCGGCAGCGATCAGTTCGTCAAGATGGGGAGCGTGGCCAAATACCAAAACCGAGGAAGAATGTTTGTCTTTGGCCAGTTCCCGGAAGAACAGCGTCGGTTCGGCTCCCGGCAGCAGCAGATCGCTGTGGCGGATTTTTTGCTTTGAATAGCCGAGTGCCGTGGCAAAGATTTCCGCGGTTTGCACCGCGCGCACGTACGGACTGGAAATCAGAAGGTCGGCGGTGACACCGAGCGCTGCCAGTCCTTTGGCGGCTTGCTTAGTTTTCTTGATGCCCTCTTCGGTCAAGTAGCGTTCGGGGTCGGGCGGGCACTTGGGGTCTTCCCGGTCTATGGCGATACCATGGCGCACGATGTAGAGATCCATTACTGGTTGCTCCTTGGGGTGAGATACAAGCTTATCAGGTGTTCGCGGTGCTGAGTTTCGCCGCAAACGCGCTGGGCCACGCGGCAGCCTTTGTGCAGCTGGATGGCTCGAATCCAGGCACTCGCCAGATGCCTATATATAACTTGACATTTATGTTGTTAGATAGTAATATCACGTATGACCGTCGGCTTTCCGCCCAACCTCCACTCCCTCAGCGCAGCGTTGCTCAGATTTGAATCCCGGCATGGAGCCACTCGACTGCTTCCCCTTTATGCAGCGATCGCCCATCGATACAAGCACTACGAACCGAGCGCTCGCTACAGAAAAAGTCCCGGTACTAGCTCGCCCTGGCGTGCTCTGGACTTCACGCCAATTCTGCCGGAGTGGATCGCATTTGCCTGGACGAATGACTTATCGGCGCTGAGCCGCTCGGCAAAAAAGGCGAGTGAAAAGTGCATCCTTCTGCTGCGCCCAGCATGACGCATGCCACGATTGGTCTCCGCTCCCTCCACACGCCACCCAGAACTGTCATCCTGAGCGAAGTGAGCCGGCTTTTTCCTCCTCGTTCGCTCCTGCGAACGAGCCGGCTCACGCGGCCGAAGGACCCCTCTTCGCACTCCACCAACTGCCATTTGGCATGCTCACCGGTGAGCGCATGGGCGTAGCACTTGGCGCGTGGCCACCATGGCCATGGCGTGGACGGGGCGTGGGTAAATTAGGTGGCTAGTTGGCGGAAGACCAGCCGTACATGGAATTCTTTTTCAAACAGTTCCGCGCTGCGGCTGGCATCGCGCAGATCTTCGGCGGCATCGCCGCGGGCGTGGACTTGGATGGCGGCGGAGCCGCGCTGGAAAGTGGCGTGAATATTGGTCACGCGCTGGCGGTGCGAGTGATCGAGGCCCTCTGCGATGCGCAGGATGGACGCCAGCCGGCGAGTGATGCGCTTGTCCAGATTGGACAGCGATGAGTAGGCCACGTGATGGCTGGCCGGTTCGGATTTGCGGTTGTGATAACGCGCCAGCGCCGCGACTATGGCGCGATCGCGCCCCGCGAGACCAGGAATGTCGCCGTTCAACGCCAGATATTCGCCATGCTTGTGATGCCCCTGGTGGCTGACGGTGTGGCCGATGTCGTGGAGCAGCGCGCCGGCTTCCAGCAGAACCCGCGATTGCGCGGGCAAGTGGTGCACCGGCTGCAAACGATCGAACAGCAAAATGCTGAGTTCGCGAACCTGCTCCGCGTGAGC
>JBBRPU010000391.1:0-3519 GCA_038227545.1 Candidatus Acidiferrales bacterium | reverse complement strand
CGCATCCTCCAGGAAATTTACGAATTCAATGTGGAAAGGTGGACCGAAGAATGCTTAACGCCGGCAAAAAGAACGTAATCGGCATTCTGATGGACGCCGCCGACTACGACGCGGCCCTCGACAAGATTTTCTCCGCCGCGCGCAACCGCCAGTCGGCTACCGTGACGGCGCTTGCTGTTCACGGACTAATGACCGGCGCCATGGATCGCGAGCATAAATTCCGCCTGAATCATTTCGATCTCGTCTTGCCCGACGGCCAGCCGATCCGCTGGGTGCTTAACGCGCTTTACAAGACAGCGCTTCCCGACCGCGTCTATGGTCCCAATCTAACCCTGAAAGTTTGCGAGCGCGCCGCCAAAGATGGCGTTCCAATATATTTTTACGGAACGAATCCAGAGATTCTCGCCTCGCTGCAAAAATCCCTGGAAGTAAAATTCCCCGGTATCATCATCGCCGGTATGGAGCCTTCCAGATTTCGCCGCTTCACCCCGGAAGAAAAACTGGAAGTCGCTGCTCGCATCGTCGCTTCCGGCGCGCGTATGGTGTTCGTCGGCCTCGGCTGCCCCCGTCAGGAAACCTTCGCGTTCGAATTTCGCGAACTCCTCCCCATGCCCATTCTCGCTGTCGGCGCCGCATTTCCTTTTCTTGCGGGCCTCCTGCCGCAGGCGCCCCGCTGGATGCAGGACGCCGGCCTGGAATGGCTGTTCCGCCTGTCGGTTGAGCCGCGTAGATTGTGGCGCCGCTATTTACTGCTGAACCCCGCGTACGTGTGCCTCGTGGCCTTACAAGCCACAAAAATTTCCCGCTTCTCCACCGAAGGCCAGGCGCCCACAACGGAATTGCTCTACGGCTGATCGTAAACAACCACATTCCATGTTCAATCGCCTCAAAAGTAGCTCCCTGGCTCGCAACACCGCCTGGATGATGCTCGGCCGCAGCGCCAGCCTCATTCTTCAGGCTCTGTATTTCATCAACATTGCGCGCTCGCTCGGAGTAAGAAATTACGGCGCTTTCATCGGCGTTGTCGCGCTGGTCGGAATCGTCTGGCCCTTCGGCACGCTCGGCAGCGGCAATCTGCTTATCAAAAATGTTTCGCGCGATAAAACACTTTTCGCTGCGTATTGGGGACGCGCGCTCGCCACCACCGCGCTCTGCGGCGGCGTGCTCATCATTCTCGTGCTTTTACTTTCGCACTTCGCCCTGCCTGCTGAAATTCCTCTAATGCTGGTATTCCTCGTAGCCGCGTCCGACATTCTCAGTCTCAACGTGCTAACTCTCTCCGGCCAGACGTTTCAAGCTTTCGAGCAGCTCAACTGGACCGCCATCATCGGTGTCCTCATGATTGCCGGCCGCCTCGCTGGCGCGGTCATTTTGATCGCCATGTACCCCCACCCCTCCGCTCTGCAATGGGGTTACGCGTATTTCGGCAGCACCACCGCGATGGCGCTGCTGGCTTCACTCGTCGCCTGCAAAAAACTTGGCCTGCCCCGTTTGAATTGGAAGCGCTCTCCAGAAGAGCTCAAGGAAGGCTTCTGGTTTTCCACTAGCCAGAGCGCTCAAACGATCTACAACGACATAGACAAAACCATGCTGGCGCGCCTCGCCACCCTCGACGCCGCTGGCATTTACGGCGCCGCCTATCGCCTGATAGATGTCAGCTTCGCGCCCGTCTCCGCCCTTTTGTATTCCGCCTATCCGAATTTCTTTCGCGCGGGCGCCACCGGCATTCAGTCCAGTCTGCGTTACGCCAAGCCTCTGCTCCTGCGCGCGGTCAGCTATTCGAGCGTGGTGTGTGCTTTCATTCTACTGACCGCAGGGATCGTCCCTCACATTCTCGGTTCTGAATACGCTCGCACCGTAGAAGCCCTTCGCTGGCTCGCCGTTTTACCGGTGCTCAAAGCCATGCATTATTTTCTAGCCGACACGCTCACTGGCGCGGGTTTCCAGGCCGTGCGCACCTGCATTCAGGCCGGCGTGGGCGCCTTCAACATTCTGCTGAATCTTTGGCTCATCCCCGCGTACTCCTGGCGGGGCGCGGCGTGGTCCAGCATCGCGAGCGACGCTTTGCTGGTATGTGGCGTCGCCACCGCGGTGTTCCTGCTTTCGCGGCAACAGCACAACGTGTCAGTCCCGGCCATTGGCGCAGCCGCCGACTGCGACTGATCAGCATCACTTTTTTGAAATCGGCAATAAAAAATGTACTCTCGCAAATCCATTGAAAAACTCGTCCTGGGCCTGGTGGCCTTCGTCCTCTCGGGCGCGCTGATGCGTTTCCTCACCAGCGGCAGCGATACGCTCGATGGCGACTCGCGCGCACAATCGGTCCTCGCCATCATGTACCTGGCCGCACTGATCGTCGCCGTCACTCATTCCCGTGGAACGATCTGGGTCTCCCGGCGCAACCTGCCGATTTTCGCGCTTCTCGCGCTCGCATTGCTTTCCACCTTTTGGGCCCAGATGCCCAGCCTGGTCTTCCGCCGCACCATCGCGGTCAGCGGCACCACCATGTTCGGTTTGATTCTGGCTACACGCTTCACCATGGGCGAACAATTAAAACTCATTCGCTGGGTATTCAGAATTGGCGCGGCTCTCAGCATCGCCGTGTTCGTCGTCTCCCCGAATTTCGCCATCTCCGGCGGCCTCGAAGGCAACGGTTTGCGCGGCGTTTACAATCACAAAAATCACTTCGGCGCCATCATGGCCCTCGCTTTCCTGGTGGAGTGGTTCTTTCCGGAGACTTCCCGCCGCTTGAAAATGATTCGCGTCTTTGCCTTATTTGTTTTCTTTGGCCTGCTGATTTCCTCCAACTCGCTCACTTCCATCGTCGCGCTGATCGTCACCATTGCCGCGATGCAGGCGTTCAAAATTTTCCACTACCGCTTCAAAGTTCCGCTGCCTCTCCTCTTTGGCGTGGTAATTCTGGTGGCCGGCTCCCTCGCGCTCGTCGAAGCCAACAGCGATTCAGTCACTGAAGTTATGGGCCGCTCCTCCGATCTCACCGGCCGCACCGAACTGTGGAGCTACACGTTTTCGATGATCTCCAAACAACCGCTGCTCGGATTTGGCTACTCCGGATTTTGGGTTGGCGCCTCCGAAGAATCCCTCGGCTTGCAGCGCCTCATCGGATGGAATCCCATTTACTCGCACAACGGTTACATCGAAATTCTCTTGAGCCTCGGCATCGCCGGCTTGCTGATCACCTTGGTCATCGTAGGAACGGGCATCAAGCGCGCTCTCGTCCACGCCGAGACCAGCAACTCCGCGCAGAATTTGTGGCCGTTGGGTTTCTTGGTGTTCTTTCTGATTCACAACATCGCGGAGTGCACCATCCTCCTGCAAAACTCCATCGAGTGGGCTCTCTGCATCGCCACGGTTGTCAGTGCGGATCCCGTCCTGCGCGAAGCTCTGGAGCCGGTAGAAGAAGTCCCCGCCGAATCGTCGCCAGCCTACTCCTTTGAAAACGCGGAGTACGTATGAGCATGCACAATTGCAAGATTCTCTACGCGCTTCGCCGCCTTG
>JBBRPU010000390.1:0-3521 GCA_038227545.1 Candidatus Acidiferrales bacterium | reverse complement strand
TCAATCGCGGCACCGGCGCCGCCGTGCGGGCCAAAGGATTTACGCTGCCTGCCGCGGGAAAAACTGGCACCTCGCGCGAGGGTTGGTTCTCTGGTTTCACTTCCGGCCTGGTGTGCGTTATCTGGATTGGTTTCGACGATAACCGCGACCTGGGCCTTACCGGAGGCACCGCTGACGCCCCCATTTGGGCGGACTTCATGATTCGCGCCACCGCGCTGCCTGCATATCACGACGCCAAAGACTTTCTCGCGCCTGACGGTATTCAGGCGGTCATGATTGATCCGGAATCGTCAGAACTGGCGACGCCATCCTGCCCGACCACGCGCTCCGAGGTGTACGTCACGGGCTCTGCTCCCACGCAACTCTGCGAGCTCCACGGCGGACGCGGTGCCGCAGCCGGCTCCTGGCTTTCCCACATTTTTGGCGGGGGACAGCCCAAACCGCCCCAGCCGCAAATCGGTCCCGACGGCAGGCCTCTGCCTCCTGATCAACAGGCCGTGGGAGCGGAAACGCCCGCCGGGTCCGAGGGTACCGACGGACAAAACGGCCAAAAGAAAAAGAACGCTTTACAGAAGATTTTTGGTATCTTTGGGGGCAAGAAGAAGGAACCCGACAAGGCTAAGCCTCCGCCGGAGAAGGGAGACTCCCCATGACGAAGTTTCATGCGGCAGTTTCAGTAAGTATTCTCCTTCTGGGTATTTCCAGTACCTCTGTAGCGCAATCTTTCAAATATAACGGTGGAGCGCCCGAAGCTCGTGCTGTGGACGCGCCCAGTCCAGCGTCAAGTCCCGACATGGCCCCGCTCCAGCAAAGCCCGGCGGATTCCTCTGTAATCGTGGTGCGCCCGGCGGTCACCACCGAGCAGCTCGCCGACATTTATATGGCGCGCAAAGATTATCGCGAGGCCGCGGAAACCTATAAGCACCTGTCCGATGAAAATCCGCGAAATCCCGTGTACCTCAATAAACTCGGAATCGCGCTGCACCAGCAGACCGCCTTGAGCATGGCGCTCAAATATTATGAGCGCGCCACCAAGGTGGATCCCACGTACGCTGACGCGCAAAACAACATCGGCACCATCTGGTATCAGCGCAAGAAATACGGCAAAGCGGTGCGCTCCTACCAGAAGGCCATCAACATCCGCAAAGACATGCCGGTGCTGTACAGCAATCTCGGCTACGCCTATTTTGGCGAGAAGAAATACGATCAGGCCATCAAGTCCTTCCACCAGGCGCTGATTCTGGATCCGCAATTTTTCGAGCACAGCGGTGGTCGCAACGGTTCCGTCTTGCAGGACCGCTCCGTTACTGACCGCGGCCGCTTTTACTACATGCTGGCGAAATCTTTCGCGCAATCGGGGAACCTCGATCGCTGCGTGGTCTATCTGCGCAAGGCCAAGGACGAGGGCTATCCTTTGCTGATGGACGCCAAGACCGACCCGGATTTCGCGCAGATGCTCAAAAGCCAGGCGATTCAGGAAATCCTGGCGCCGAAGTCCGTCGAAAGCGCGCAGAACTAACTGGTTCATCGGGGTGCGTTCCCGCTGCCGTGCCGGGCACAGCAACATCTAGAGTGGTTTCCCTCTGATACAATGTCGGAACATGGTGCATCGCCGTTCCATTAAAGTTTTCCTGATTATATTTACTGCCAGTCTGTTTTCTTCCACGTTGAATTTTGCTTCTCCGCAAAGCGCCTCGCCTGCTTCGTCGTCATCCGCACCGCCTGCCGCCGGCAATGCTTCGCACGGAATCTATCTGGTCTTTCCGTTTCAGAACGCCGGCGCTTCCTCGCGGCTGGACTGGCTTTCCGAAGGCCTGGAAGAGTTGACCATCCAGGCTTTGGCTGGCGCCGGTGAGCAGGTTTATTCCCATGCCGGCCGGCTCGGCGAACTGGAGCGTTACGGAATTCCCGCCACCGCCAAATTAAGCCGTGCCACCATGCTTCACGTCGCGGAAGATCTCGACGCCGACTTTGTTATCTTCGGCAGTTTTACTTCCGACGGTAAAAATCTTTCCATAGATTGCCGCGTCTTGCGCGTTGATCCCGCCTCGCTGCTCGCCCCGCTGCGCGAAACCGGACCGTTGGATTCCGTGATGGACCTGCATACGCGCCTCACCTGGCGCCTGCTCTCGGAAAATAATCAGGCCTACCCATTGAATCTCGCGGAGTTCACCAAAACTCATCGTCCCATTCGTCTCGACGCTTTTGAACATTACATCCGCGGCCTGATTACCAACGAGGACGAGCCGCGCTTACGGGAACTCCGCGAGGCCGCGCGCCTCGAACCGGAGTGGATTGAGCCCGCGTACGCGCTCGGTGAAACTTTTTTCAATCGCCGCGATTGCGTCTCGGCGTTACCCTCATTCGCGCGGGTACCCAAAACGCACGACCGTTACATGGAAGCGCTTTTTTCCACCGGCGTTTGCCGCCTGCTCACCAATCAACCCGAACAGGCGGAAGAAACATTTGCGACCCTGCAGACTCTGTTGCGCAGCAATGCCGCCTCCAGCGTGGACTTTCCCGAAGTGCTCAACAATCTCGCCATCGCCAGGGCGCGGCAAAATAAATTTCCCGCCGCGCAGGAAGATTTGAAGCGTGCTTCCTCGCTGGATCCCGATGAAGACGACTACCCCTTCAATCTTGGTCTGATCGCCGTACGCCAGGGCGACTTCGCCGGCGCCGCCGTTTTATTTCGCGAGGCCTCCCACCGCGAGCCCGATATTCCCGAAGATCGCGCGCTCTTGATCGCCGCGCTGGAGAAAACCGGAAAAAAGGATGAAGCCGAGCAGGAGCGCAACACCGCCACGGAGGCCTTTGGTCCGAATGGCGTCCCCGTCGCGCATCTCGATGCCCGCGGCGACGCGCTTACACGTTTTGAGCGCGTGATGACGGAAATTGATCCGGAGACCTTGCGTTTCGAAATGGAATCCGCCGAAGCTCACGCGGCCACCAGCGGTGCGCCCGACGCCGACACTCCCGCTTCGCATTTGCGCCGTGCCCGCCAGGAGTTGTCCGCGGGACACCTCGACATCGCCGAACGCGAGTATCGCGCGGCCCTGGCCCGCGACAAAGGCAACGCCGCCGCGCACCTGGGACTCGCCGACATTGCCCGCCGCCAGAATAAATTGGATGAAGCCGTCAAAGAATTGCTGGCTTCCTTGCAGACGCGAGACTCCGCGCTGGTGCGTACCACCCTGGCGCGCGTTTATCTCGAGCAGAAAAAACCAGCGCTGGCTCGCACCGAAGCCGAAAAAGCTCTGGCGCTGGCGCCAAATTATTCCCAGGCTAAGCAACTGCTTGAGCATCTGCAAAGCGGCAGGCCCGCGGCAGATTCTCCGAAAGGGGGTCCACTATGAGTGCGTGTACCGAAATCTTTTCGTTTGTACGCAAGCGCCTCGTCCGCGCGCGCGTAGTCGCAGCGATTGCTTTTGCAATCTGCCTGACCATGAGCTTTCTTTTCCGCGCCAGCGCGGCCTCCGCGGTCGAAGAGCATAAAACCACCGAAGTGCTCGAGCTGAAAC
>JBBRPU010000389.1:0-3528 GCA_038227545.1 Candidatus Acidiferrales bacterium | reverse complement strand
TGGACATGGATTCGGGCGCGGTGCTCGCGGTAACGTTGCAACATGCGGATTTGGGCGACACCACGACGATCTATCAGACGGTCACGCAGGCCACGGAGAATTTAGAGGAACTGGCGCAAGATCCGCGGTACGAGAAAAAAACCAACCCGTACGTAGAAGCGGTGGTGACGGACAAGGGCTATCACAGCAATGAAGTATTGACGACACACGCAGACGCCGAAATTCGAACGTATATCAGCGAGCCGTTAAAGCCACCGTTTTTGCTCTTTTTCGCGCTATTGAAGTTGGGGGTGTCTGGGAATGGCCCTTTGCGACAACTCGCCACTCCGCGCCGTCAAGCAACGGGCCTGGGTTGCGACAACAACCGGCCGCGTAACTTGAACGCAAATGATGATTCTTCAACGGGCTGTTATGGGTCCCCTTACTGTTTCGAGGGAGCGAGGTTTATCCGACCAGATGGATTTCGTCCGCATTTGCAACGCCCCTGTTTGGTGCATTGCGGCAGCGTAAAGACGCTGCCGAGCGTGCGCTCCATGGCCGAGCAGGCCAACGCATCGCCCATGCGGACAACAGCGGTGTTAGCAGAATTGTGAATAGGTTGACAGTCGCACGAATTGATTCAAACGAGCGCGTGTTCACATTAAAACAAAAATAGGTAGGCGGGCGAGGGCGGGGACGGTCTCCGCACCGCCCACAGCGGACCGCTCTTTAGCCCGCCATAGGAATTTAGAATGCCCGATATCCCCGACGAGGAACTCCGTCCCTGTACGTCATGCTGGGAATAAAAAACCGGCGAGCATTTCTATCGCGGTCGCGTCGGTCGTAGGACGGTTTGTGTTCTGTGCATGCGGAAATTCGAGAACAAACGAGCAAAGCAGCGATACGTGGATATGAAACTCGATCCCCGCTTTCGCCGAATTCGCCGAGAGGCTAACGCTCGATACAAACTGCGGAAACGGAGGGATGAGAAATGACGAACGTTAGAAAGAAATGTAATCGCTGTTTCAAAAGGTTGAGTGAGTCCAAATTCCCGTCAAACGGCGTGGGCGGTCGTCGCCGCCAGTGTGTTTTCTGCATGCGGGAAATTAATCGGGTATGGCGTGCGGCGAACAAGGCGCGCGTCGTATCTTACAACAAAGCGCGGCCACCGAGATCGGAGAACTAATGAAACATCTTGCATTAATTCTCCTCATTTTCACATCGCGGTGTTTCGCCATGCTAAACGGCAGCGCGACCGTATCGCCCGATGCCCCTTTTTCCAAAGGCCCACCCAAGCCCGATCCCAGGCCGCCAGGCCGCAAGAGCGGCGACGACTATGGCACGAAGCCTTCGTTCCATCGACGAAGTTCACGCCGCGCGGCTGCCTGAAAGGTGCCCGGCTTGCGGCGGCGGTAACGGATACCATCTCAGGATCATTGTGTCCGTCACGTGAACTCTAAATAGCGTTTCCTGGTAGTAATTGATTTCCATGAATTGACCACTACGTTGTTCATCGGCCAACCATACAATTCGCAAACACCATCACTTTCCAGGTGGGCCAACGCGAATAGTGGTTGGAACGAGATTCAAGCCAACGATGCCACCTGTCACGATTGTCAGCGCCACGACCGTGGGTAATCCATAAAATTTCAAGCGGACATCGAAGCCAACAAGATCAACGCTGCGATGTTTCAAGATTTATGTTACAAGTCGCCAAGACCGCGGGCAATAAGCATGTGCATTTCCCGTCGCTCCGGTTGCCAAGCCCGAAGCCCACAATCCAATAAGAAAGTGCATGTTATTGATAACCTTGAGCATCGAAATAACGGCCGGGGCGTTGGACTTTTGGTGTAAAGAACATTGAACGCCACGAAGATCCAATGCGGTGCGGCGCGGCCATTCCCACGAGCCGAAGAATCAACAGGATTGCACGTGTGTCAATGCTACTCAAAAGTCCCGCGCGCTGCTAAAATCTGGCGACGCCAAGGATCGCATCAAGAGAGGAGTTTGTTATGGAAACTATGAGAAAGATAGGTGTCATGTGTCTAGTTGCACTTGCGATTCTACAGTCGATATCTGTTGCCGCCGAAAGCCCAGCGCAGCCGGCTGATGAGGGCTGGCCGCAGTTCGGCGGGCCGAATCGGGATAGCGTGGCGGCGAACAGCCCGAAACTGGCGAACTCATGGCCGAAAAACGGACCGGCACTGGTCTGGAAAAGTGACCTGATCCCCGGTTATACCCAGGGTGGCTGCAGCGGCCCCGTGGTGGCAGACGGAAAGGTGTTCGTCTACGCAACGGCAAAGAAACCTGTGGGGGGTGGGGCGGCTTACGATATCTTCACGCCAGATGCGCTGGCCTCTGCAGGATGGCTGCCGGGATTGCCGGAAGAGCTGTCAAAACGGATTGAAGCGGCTCGTCTTTCCCCAGAACACCCGATGCCGGAAGGCGCCAGTTTTTCCTGGTGGGAGATTCGTAACGAGGTGGAACGAAATAAGGCTGCGGATGAATATCTGGCCAAATCGCCGGAGTTGGACAAATTCATCCGGGATTTCATCGCCACCTTGACCCCGGAGGAGGCGCTTAAATATGGCGCCTATATTCGATATCGCTTCTGCGCAAGACCAAAATTGGACTGGAACGCTAATAACGGGCTGACCCGTGTTGCGCTCGTCGAATTGGAACAGTCGCGGGGACAGAAGTTTGCCACCGTGCTGGAGTCGTGCGCTCCGGTGGGTGCTGCCTGGGTCAAGGGCGGAGTGCAGACGCCCGTGTTCTCTAAGTACATGATTGTCGACAAGTTTCTAAAGAGCGCATTTGAAAAATCATTCACGCGTGTTGATCAACTGACCTGTCTGGATGCTGCCACGGGAAAGAAACTCTGGGCAACGGAAATTCCGATGGATGACAGAACCTTGGCGTGGTTCGGGACCTGTGACGACAGCATGTGGTTTCAAAACCTCGGGGCATGCGGTACGCCGGCCGTCGCGGCTGGCCGCTGCTATTTTTCTGGATTCACCGGGCTCTACTGTCTGTCTGCCAAGGATGGCGCCATCCTGTGGAAAGCCAGCGTTCCGCCAACGCAGGCCTCTGTGCTCGTGTGCGGCGGTGTGGTGTATTTCGCTGGCGTGGCCTACCGCGCCGACACCGGCGCGGAGCTCTGGCGAACCCCGCTCTGGAAGAAGTGCCGGGACGCCAACACCTCGCCAGTGCTCTGGCGCGCGGACGGCAAGGACTATGTCGTGGATGTGAACGGCGGTTCCTCCACGCTCTTGTGTCTGGACCTGCAGACCGGCAAAGAAGCGTGGACGTGTAAAGTCTTTTCCCGCGGATGGGTTCCTAACTGGTTTGCCTTGCGGCGCGATGGGGATCTTTTAACAGCCGGGGGCACAGTCTACCGGATGAGCCCGACGGCGGTGACGCCGGTGCAGACGACCGTGGATGGCAAGCCTGTCATGAACGGCGGCATTATTGATCAGGGGTATCTCTTTCAGGAAACCCATCCCGGGGAAGGACGACACCTGAAGAACCAGGGAGTGAACTGCTGGGATC
>JBBRPU010000388.1:0-3530 GCA_038227545.1 Candidatus Acidiferrales bacterium | reverse complement strand
CCGCGTTGCACGGTGTCTTGCGTGCAGCAGGTGGGAATTCTGGATAATTGGCGCGGGCCGCAGAATTTGAAACCGACGCCGATGAATACGGCGCCGGATTTGGTGCAGATTGGGCCGGCGGGGGAGCCGCTTTAGGGTTTGGTACAAGCAGAATTTAGAGGTGGAATTTAGAAGTGGAAGTGAAAGGAGAAACAGAAGTGGAAGTGAAGTGGAAGTGGAGTGGAAGTTGGAGCAGAAGCAGGTTCCTCACCCGCCTGGTAAAGGCGGCGGGTTCGGAATGACAAGTTGTTTTGTTTTTCGCTAAAACCTTTCGGAAACTTCGGAACTTCCGTCAAACTTGAGAAACACCTTCCGTCAAACTTCGGGCAACACCGTCGTAAAACTCTAGTCGAAGATTCCATCAAGCTTCCGTCATTTCGGGGGACACCTTCGTAGAGGCTCTGGTCGAAGATTCCATCGAGCTTCCTTCAGACTTCAGGTGCAGAGTTAGCTTAGAGTCCACGAAACCGCATCGCTTTTTCGTGGCTTTTGTGCCAAAGACTCCCTGTCGGTTCTTGCTTGGCTAATCTTGTATTTTCTTTCCGTACACACGCTGGACCGCGGTCGATTGAACGCTCCCTCAACTGAATTAGTATGGGGGCATGGGTGAAGTAGCGATTGATATCGAGAATCTGACTAAGGATTATCCCTACGGCTTTCTGCAACTGAAAAAGAAACGCTCGCTGGAAGGTTTGACCATGCAGGTGCAGGCCGGCGAGGTGTTTGGATTTCTGGGGCCGAACGGAGCGGGAAAATCCACGACCATCAAGTTGTTGATGAGTCTGATTTTTCCAACGGCGGGGTCGGCGCGGATTCTGGGCCGGCCGATCAGCGATGTCGGCATGCACAAAGACATTGGCTACCTGCCGGAGCAGCCCTACTTCTATGACTACCTGACGGCGGCGGAAGTGCTGGACTACTTCGCGCGATTTCACGATTTCAGCGCGAGCGAGCGGCGCGAGCGCGTGGAGCGGATGCTGAAGAAAGTTGGATTGGAATCGGCGGGGCGTATTCAACTGAGAAAATATTCGAAGGGCATGTTGCAGCGCGTGGGATTGGCGCAAGCGATTCTGCATGACCCCAAAGTGGTGGTGCTGGACGAGCCCATGTCGGGACTGGATCCGGTGGGGCGGCGGGAGGTTCGCGACATTATTCTGGAGATGAAGGAACAGGGGAAGACGGTTTTATTTTCTACGCACATCCTGTCGGACGCGGAAATGTTGTGCG
The DNA here is from genome assembly GCA_038227545.1 of Candidatus Acidiferrales bacterium. Lineage (GTDB taxonomy): Bacteria > Acidobacteriota > Terriglobia > Acidiferrales > UBA7541 > Acidiferrum. Next base: position 2,264 of record JBBRPU010000388.1, on the reverse strand, counting down.
ATCGCGTGGGCGTGATCGTCGGCGGAAAACTGCAGGGCATCGGCGCGCCTAGCGAAATTGTGGGATTGAAGGCCCGCGGCATGGAGATTTTGTTTGAGCTTGCGGAATCGCCCGGATTGCATGATGCGTTCGTGGAAGAGGCCACGCGCACGGGGAACCGCTACCGATTGCATGTGGAAGAGGACGCCGTGTACGCGGCTATCGAGCAGTTGCGCGCCACGCACGCGAAGATTTTGTCGGTTACGCAGGTCAAGCCCTCGCTGGAAGAATATTTCATGCACCTGGTGGCGGCGGACCGCGCGCAGGCAACGGCCGTCGAGGTGAACGCGAAGTGACACGCGTCGGAACAGTGGCGCTGAATACCTTTCGCGAAGCGGTCCGCGACCGTGTTTTGTACAACCTGGTTTTTTTCGCGCTGGTGATGATGGCTGCCGCGATTCTGGTGGGGCAGATTTCCATTGGGATCGAAGAAGTGGTGATCGTCAGCCTGGGGCTTAGCGCCATTTCCATCATTGGATTGTCGATAGCGGTATTTATTGGCGTGGGACTGGTTTCTAAAGAAATAGACAAGCGAACTTTGTACGCGCTGCTGGCCAAACCACTGCGCCGGTGGGAATTTCTGCTCGGAAAATTCGGCGGACTGGTGCTGACGCTGGCGGTGAACACTGCGGCGATGGCTGCGGGATTATTTTTGGCGTTGTATTACGTGAAGCATTCGCTGCAGCGCGCGGATGCGGTGGTGCTGGTGGCGGTGTATTTTATTTTGCTGAAGCTGGCGCTGGTGGTAGCGCTGGCGATGTTGTTTTCCTGTTTCACGACGCCGCTGCTGGCAATTTTATTTACGGCCGGATTATATGTGGCGGGGATGTTTGTTCCGGCGATGCGCGGGCTGCAGACGGGCTTGATGAGTCCGGCGCTGGCAGCGCTGTTGCGCGGAATTTCTTACCTGCTGCCCAACTTTGAAAATTTTGATGTGACGGGTGCGGCGGCGCACGGGCGCGCGATTCCCGTTGCGCTCATCGGGCAGAACACGCTTTATGCGGCGCTGTATTGCGCCATGGTGCTGGCGGTGGCGGCGGCAATTTTCTCGCAACGCAATCTAAAATGAGTGCGAAGAGTCAGGTCTCGTTAGTGCTGCTGATGACGCTGGGATTCGCCGGGGTGTGGAATCTGCAGAAGCATATTGATGCGCAGCAAGCGGCGCTGGCGATCGAAGACGATCAAGTCCTGATACGCTCCGGAAAATTGCTGAAGGTCATCAGCCTGGAATTTTCGCCGTTGCTGGCGGACATTTACTGGACGCGCGCGGTGCAATATTTTGGAAACAAGCACGCGGGGAAGCAGGTGGATCTGCGATTGTTGTGGCCGCTGCTGGACGTGAGTAGCACGCTCGATCCGCAGTTGATGCCGGTTTATCACTTCGGGTCTATGTATTTGAGCGACGCGCCACCGCGCGGGGCCGGGCGGCCCGATTTGGCGGTGCAGTTGATTGAGAGGGGCATTCGCGCGAACCCGGAACAATGGCGCTTGTACTACGATTTGGGATTCGTCTACTACTTCGATATGAAGGATTATCCGAAAGCGTCGGCGGCATTTTACGAAGGCAGCAAAAATCCCGCGGCGTTGATCTGGATGAAAGTTTTGGCCGCGAAGATTGCCGCGGAGGGGGATTCGTCGGAGACTTCGAAGTTTTTGTGGCAAGACGTTTACAACAACACCAAGGATCCGGAAATCAAAGAGAACGCGCAGACGCATTTGCAGTTGTTGCGGGCGCAGGATGATTGCCGGGAGATTGACGCGTTGGGCGATCAGTATGAGAAGAAGTTTGGGCGCCGGCCGCGCGTGATTCGTGAATTGGTGCAGGCAGGATTGCTGCGTGGGGCTCCGGTGGATGCGCTGGGGTATGCGTATACGTTTTCGGATGAGGGGAAGGCGCAGTTGGGATTGGAGAGTCCGTTGTTGGAGAAGCAGGTGATGGTGACGCCGCAGAAGTGACGTTGTTCAGGCAGTGCGTTTGGCTCCGCGGTAAATCGAAGAGAGGTTCCTCCACTGCGCAAGCCGACTGCTTCGCAGGAGCGAAGCAGAAAAGAAGAGCGTCGGCTCGCTTCGGTCGGAATGACAGTTCGCGGTGGGTTGTGGGAGCGGTTGCCGAGATCAGGTGACCGCACGCATATTCAAGGCGGAGTGATGCGGATGTGGCTATTCGGTGGTGCAGAGGATGGTCATTTGGGGGTCGATCAGGAGTTTGCGTGGGGGTGTTGTGG
>JBBRPU010000387.1:0-3532 GCA_038227545.1 Candidatus Acidiferrales bacterium | reverse complement strand
GAACGGATTCTCGCCACCAGTCGCGATCCTGAAGAATTGAAGCGCGCCTGGCTCGGCTGGCATGCGGTCGGAGCGCCCATGCGCGAGCGCTACGCGAGGCTGGTGGAGTTGGGCAATCAGGGTTCGCGCGAACTCGGGTATCCGGACATAGGCGTGATCTGGCGTTCGATGTACGACATGCCTCCCGATCAATTCACGAAAGAAGCTGACCGGCTGTGGGAGCAGCTCCGTCCCTTATACGAATCGCTGCACGCGTACGTGCGCGGTCAGTTGGCAAAAAAATACGGCGCAACGCTGGTACCTGCGAAGGGCGCCATCCCCGTGCATCTGCTCGGCAATCTCTGGGCGCAAGAGTGGAATAACGTTTACTCGCTGATGGATTCTCCGAAGCCCGCGCAAAGCTACGACCTAACAAAAACCCTGCAAGACCGCCACACCGACGCGCGGGGCATGGTGAAATACGGCGAAGGTTTTTTTACTTCGCTGGGATTTGCCCCGCTGCCCAAGACTTTTTGGGAGCGCTCGCTGTATACCAAGCCCGCGGATCGTGATGTGATTTGCCACGCCAGCGCGTGGGATGTGGATTCGAAGGAAGATTTGCGCATCAAGATGTGCATCCAGATCACCGAAGAGGATTTTCGCGTAATTCACCACGAGTTGGGCCACAACTTCTATCAGCGCGCGTATGACCAGCAGCCGCCGCTGTTTCAAACCAGCGCCAACGATGGCTTCCATGAAGCGGTGGGAGACACCATCGCGCTCTCGGTCACGCCTGAATATCTGAAAAAGATCGGATTGATTGACGCGGTTCCGGAAAGTTCCGGGGATGTGGATTACCTGCTGCAACAGGCACTCGAGAAAGTGGCGTTTCTGCCCTTTGGATTGCTGGTGGACAAATGGCGCTGGGAAGTATTTTCCGGGCAGATCAAACCAGCGGAATACAATAAGACCTGGTGGGAATTACGTCGCAAATATCAGGGAGTCGAGCCGCCGGCGCAACGCAGCGAAGCGGATTTCGATCCGGCCGCGAAATATCATGTGGCGGGAAATGTACCGTACATGAGGTATTTCCTGGCGCGTATTTTGCAGTTTCAGTTTCATCGCGCGCTTTGCCGGGAGGCGGGATATAACGGGCCGCTGAATCGCTGTTCGATTTACGGGAACAAGGCAGCGGGCGAACGGTTGAATAAAATGCTGGCGATGGGCGCAAGCAAGCCGTGGCCGGAAGCGCTGGAAACGTTGACGGGTGACAAACAACTGGACGCTTCAGCGCTAGCCGATTATTTCGCGCCACTGAAGACCTGGTTGGACGAACAGAATAAAGCCAAAGGCTATGCCGTCGGCTGGTAGTCGGGAGACCGCGTGGATTTCAGCTTAACCAACGAACAACAGCAGCTTCGCCGCAGCGTGAGAAAATTTGCGGAAGGTGAAATCGCTCCGCACGTGATGGAGTGGGATGAAGTCTCCCATTTCCCGATGGAAATTATGCCGATGCTGGCGGAAATGGGACTGCTGGGCGTGATTTTTCCTGAGGCCCTCGGCGGTGCAGGCCTGGGATACATTGAATACGCCGTGGCCATTGAAGAGTTGTCACGAGTGGATGGCTCCATCGGAATTATCGTGGCCGCGCACAATTCTTTGTGCAGCAACCACATTTTTAAGTTTGGAAATGAGGCGCAAAAGAAAAAATACCTGGTGCCACTGGCGCAAGGCAAAAAGATTGGCGCCTGGTCGCTGACGGAACCGGAAGCCGGGTCCGACGCTGGAGGAACCAAAACCACGGCGGTCCGTGACGGCGATCATTGGGTGCTCAACGGTGCCAAGACCTTTACGACCAACGGCCACTACGCGGACGTCCTGGTGGCAATGGCGGTCACGGATAAAGCGAAAGGCTCGCACGGTATCAGCGCGTTTATTCTTGAAAAGGGTATGCCCGGTTTCAAGCCCGGGAAAAAAGAAAACAAACTCGGGCTGCGCGCCAGTGACACTTCGGAAGTAATTTTTACAGATTGCCGCGTTCCGGCAGAAAATCTGCTGGGGCCCGAAGGAGAAGGCTTCACCGGCAGCCTGAAAATTCTCGATGGCGGACGTATTTCGATCGCCGCGCTGGCGCTGGGCATGGCGCAGGGCGCGCTGGACGCTGCCACATCCTACGCGAAGCAGCGTAAGCAATTTGGACAGGCCATCAGCGAGTTTCAGGCCATCCAATTCAAACTGGCCGACATGGCTACGGAAGTGGAAGCCGCGCGCTTGCTGGTTTATCAGGCGGCGTGGCTCGCCGACAAGGGCGACGTGCGCTTTACGCGGGAATCCAGCATGGCCAAATTGTTTGCCAGCGAAGTGGCTGTGCGCGTGGCTAACGAGTGCGTGCAGATTCATGGCGGCTACGGCTTCATCAAGGATTATCCCGCGGAAAAGTTTTACCGCGACGTTAAGCTGTGCACCATTGGCGAAGGCACCAGCGAGATTCAGAAGCTGGTAATTGCGCGGCAATTGCTGGGAAAAAAATAATTCACTGAGGCTCGCGGCGTTTGCTAAACGCTTCACAAGAAAATATGCCGGCGGTGGTCGAGAAGTGGGCGGAGGAAGTGCGCGCGGGCGATGTGCGCGCCCTGTCTCGCGCGATCACCGCGATTGAAAATCACGACGGCAACGCTGAGCCGCTGCTGCGTTCTTTGTTTCCCGATACCGGCAAAGCTTATCTCGTGGGAGTTACGGGCGCTCCCGGCACTGGCAAGAGCACGCTGGTAGATCGGCTGGCTGCTCATTACCGGAAACAAGACGAAGCCGTGGGCGTGATCGCTGTGGACCCCACCAGCCCCTATTCCGGCGGCGCGATTCTGGGCGACCGCATCCGCATGCAGGGCCATGCCGGAGATGCGGGAATATTCATTCGCTCCATGGCCACACGTGGATTTCTGGGGGGATTGTCGCGCAGCACGTCGGAAGTGGCACTGCTGCTGGACGCTGCGGGCAAGCGCCGCATACTGATCGAAACCGTCGGCGTAGGTCAGGACGAAATTGATATCGTGCGGCTGGCCGACTGCGTGATCGTCGTAGTCGTTCCCGGCCTGGGCGATGACATTCAGAATATGAAGGCCGGCCTGATGGAAATCGCTGACATATTTGTTGTGAACAAAAGCGATCGCGAAGGCGCGGAGCGCGTGGAGCAGCAACTGCACGCTATGCTTTCGCTAGTGATGCCGCAGCATGATTGGCATCCACCGGTGGTGCGCACCACGGCATCCGAAAATCGCGGGGTTGGCGAGCTAGCGGCGACGATTGCGAAATTCCGCGAGCATTTCGCTGCGCGGCCGGAAATCAGAAAAAAACACGTCGAGCACTGGAAGAAACGCATCGTGGAGTTGCTGGAATCGCGCTTGCTGGAGCGCGCTCTGGGCAACGCCGCGGGGGAGACGCAACTGGCGGAACTTGCCGCCGCGGTCGCCGAACGCCGCATGGATCCATTCACCGCGGTCAACGAAATCCTCTCGAGGAGCGGCCTGAATGACTGAGGCCATCACCAATGCAT
>JBBRPU010000386.1:0-3542 GCA_038227545.1 Candidatus Acidiferrales bacterium | reverse complement strand
TGAAAAGCAAAATTTCGCGAGGATATTCCAAATGAAAAAAACACCGAAAGCCAATGTCGCCATTCCCGTCCAGGCTGAAGCGGATGCAGTTGGAACTACTGCGACGTCCAACGAAACAGTTCCCACTGGCGTGGCGTTGATCAAACAGTACAAAGCTCAAGGCATGACTTTGAAAGTCGCCTACGCGGAAGCCGCGAAGTTGAACCCGAACTTCAAAGAATCATCGTTCAAGGCGGGCTGGTATAAGAAGGACGCACGGACTGTTCAGAAGGAGCGTGGGCCGAAAAAAGGCTCGAAGAATAAAATCGCAACTTTGCCGGCAATGGCGATCGCACCGGCCACTACCACTACCAAAACAAAAACTGTTTCTGGCGCCCTATCGGATACAACCAGGAAATACGTAATTGAGGCGTTGAAGGCACGCGTCGCTGAACTGGAAAGAGCAATTCAGGAACTGGGCGGCTGATTTCAGATGGAGAGAATACGTTTCTCAACGATTCTTGAACGATGCAGAGACCACAATAGTCGTCAAAATTAAGTACAGAGAATACGTCTTCTCTGTACAATCCGTCTCTAAATCGGCATTCTCCTATGAAAAACAGTTAGTTTATTCGTTGGGATTTACATGCAGCCAAACGTCCCAGTCACGGCCGTCGGAGCGGCGCAAATGAATCAGATCGACATCGAGTGCCTCTCGGTGGGCTTTATAAAAGGACGCCCATTTCTTGACCAACGCTTCGGTTTCGGGCGCGTCGTACAATCGCGGCCCACGACAACACGCTTGAATGCCGGCTCCGAATAGGTTGGCGAGACGCTGTTCGTAGTGCGGCAAATGCTCCTTCAGCAGAACAGGTCCTGCGAGCGCGGTCGGCGGTGAGGAGGGTGGGCGGAAAAACAGTTTCAGCGATTTTCCAGGCGGTGGCCACGGCACGTCACGCGGCATCCATTCCAGTCGCTTCTTCCATGGGAACCGCGCCTTTGTTTCACCGGTCTCGGCGTGATCGAACACCTACGCCCCGGGAATTGCCGTCATCTTCGCGAGCCAGCCTGGATCGAGGTAATTGTGGACTGGCTGCCTTCCAACCAAACCGCCCACGGGGAAAACTGTCCCGTCACGCCTCCCATCGCACCGAGCGCACAAGTTGAGCGCCGGTCATGAGATTCTCGAAGGACACCGTTGCGGCATTCGGCCCGAGGCGGATCACGCGTCGAACCAAACCGTTTTCCAAAACGATTTCACTTGCACGGGCCGTCACGACCGCCCGAAACGGTGTCCCGAATCAACTGAGCATGGCAATCCAAGAGATGATTCTTTCCCTGCATAGGCAGGGCTGGTCGAAGCGGAAGATCGCTCGCGAACTCGGGCTGCATCGCAACACCGTCCGGCGTTGTGTGATCTCTGCGACGGCTCAAATTAGGCAGGAAGTGAACACCGGCTCGGATGAGCCGCAGGCCGCGCATTTATTTGACGGACTCATTTTTCGAGCGTAATGAACAGCATGTACGCGGCGCGGGCCATTCAGACGCTTGAGGACTAATTAACGGGCAGATGCGAGCGGAGCAGTCGGTAGCCAGCCCAGAGTTTTGAGTAGAAGCTTCCAGTATCCGCGGCGGCTTTTCGCACCCAGGTCCGATACAAGCGGGCCAGCAGTTTTTGCTTTCCAAAATTTTCACCGCGCACGCCGAGGATTCGAACGCGCGAACGGGCGATTTCAGCCGCGAAACTTGAGAAGGATTTGCGACGTTCGGGGACCGGTTGAAGCTGCAAATCCGAAAGCGCTGTGAGACACTCGTGGATGAAGACTTGCCAGGCTTGAAGGCTGGTTTTCTGGATGTTGGTCAGGCGTTCCAAGGCCTGTTTCGCGTCGCCGGAGACGGCATCGTCGTGCGCGAGCCAGAGATTGTGCTTGTCGCGGTCCTCGCTTGTGGTGCTGATCCCCAGCGCGGTGCGGCTCACCTCGCGTGCCTTCGCGTCGTCGCCGACTGCGCGCAGCGACAGCGCCAAGTTGCTCAGCATCCACGGTTCGACGCCTTTTCGTTCGCGCCAATCGGCCATCCAAGCGATGCATTCCGCGTGGCACATCACGTAAATCATGCACAAAGCAGTCTTGGCCCACGCGTACATTTCGCCACGCAAAAGTTCCCGGTGGTCGCGGCTGAGGCGTAACACTTCTGCTTTGCTGTTCAGCGTGTGAGCGCGGTCGAGCCAAGCAAGGACAAACGCGCGGCGCGAATCCGCGTGGGTGAGTTTTGCGAAGAGCCCGTCGGCCGCTCGCCTGTCCCGATCCAACGTGTAGTTCGCGAACCACGCGACCGGAACCCATTTGTTGACGTTGGACATAGCGAGACATTTCTCAAACGTCGCTGTGATGGCTTTCTTCTGGCCATCGCCCATTATTTTCGCGGCCTCCGTGAAGGCCCATTGTTCCGCCGATGGATTCATACAAAGCTCTTCGAGCGCCTTCAAGGCCGCATGGGTCTCTTTCAAATGAAGCGAGAGTTTCATCTCTTTCAAAAAGACGTGCTGGTCCGCTCCCAGTGCGCGGAGTTGATCCAGTGCCCGCGTGGCTTCCCATTCGTTCTTGTCCTTTAAGTACAGATCGAACAGACAGCGCGCAGCAAACGCATATTTCGGCTCCAATTCAAGCGCGCGCGTATAGGCTTTGATAGCGTCCGCCGAGTTGTCCGCGCGTTGCTGCGCTTCGCCGAGATAACCGTAAGCGACCGCCGAATCCGGTCGCAAGCGAACCAATTCTCTCGCCGGCTTCAGCAATTGCGCATTCTCACGGCGGGTATCGGCCAGATCGTACAGTTGCTTCCAGCCCCAGTAATAATCGGCGTTCTGAGCCATCGCGCCGCTCAATGCATTCCGGGCATCGTCGCTCCAGTTCTTCGCACTCAATTCCTTGAACGCTTCGGGCAGCGCCCAGTCCAATTCGGGCTTGATTTCAAAGAGGCGATTGAGGTTTGCGAGCGCAGCTTTTTTATCGCTGCGCCGCGCGTTCAATTTCAAACGCTTGAAGGCCAGTGATCCGCTGAAAGCAAGATGTTTTTCGGCGTGGTTGAGCACCTTTTGCGCGCCCTGAATGTCGTTGTCCTCAAAGCACAGATCGAAGAGATAACCGGCCGCGTATTCGTAATCGGACTTCATTTCCAGCGCGCGCTGGAACGTCTTTTTCGCCGCATCGCGCTGGCCGTTGAGCGCCTGTGCGCGGCCTAGCGCGCCAACCGGCGCGATGTTCTGCGGCGTCGCCGCCGCCGCACGTTCGCACGCCTCGAGATACAGCTTCAAGTCGCCTTTGCGCTCACTCCATTCCGCCAGCCGCGCCCAGCCCCACGCGTACGATGGCACTTCTTTCAGTGCGGCTTGAATCTCCGTGATCGCGGCGGCCAGATTGCCGCGCGCGGCTTCGATCCAGGCCTTGCGGCCGAGAAGCGTGATCGGAGCCTGTGTCATCCCCGGCGGCGCAGCACATGACGCGATGGCTTCGTCGTAGCGCTTGGCGTCGGAGAGCAGCACGGCGCGAATATCCAGCGCGTCG
>JBBRPU010000385.1:0-3543 GCA_038227545.1 Candidatus Acidiferrales bacterium | reverse complement strand
GCGGGCGCCCTGCCCGTAAAGCTGGTGATGGAGCAGCGCAGCTGGCAAGGCTCGGTCATGACGTTCGCGCTGACCGCCAAGATGGGAATCATGAGCACGCCGATAAAAGGGACGGTGGAGGTTACCGACCGGGACGTGATTATTGACGCCGACTTGGGAATCTTTAACCGCTTCGTGGACGAGAAGACCGCGCAGAAGGCCATTGGCAACCGCTTAAAGGGCTTGTTGACGTAACACCAGGTAAGGAATTTTCCCACCGCTGGATTAGTGCCCCAACTTTTCGCGGAAAAAACTGGCCATCAATTGCAAGGCCTCCTGAGTTTCCGGCAACTGGAAGTGGTACCAGAAAGCGTGTGGGAGCGCTTCATACACGACCAGTTGCGCGTCGTTTCCAGCCACCAGCAAAGATTTGTGAAACATAGCCGTATCACTCAGCAACAGATCGCGTGAGCTGGTTATCAACAGGCTCGGCGGCCAATTTTTCAAGTCAGCGAAAATTGGAGACAACACCGGATCCCTGGGATCGGTCTTGCCGACATAAGGATCCGCAGGGGGATGAGCGGGATCGTTGGGCGCCAGATTTCCTGGGAAGCCGTCGAGCGTAAACAACTGCTGCGAGTCGGTGACGCGAGAATAGTCCGCGTGGATGGAAAACATTCCCAGTGCTCCGGGAAGTGGCAGAGAGGATTGCTTGAGTTGCGAGGTAACTTCCGCAGTCAACGCCGCGCCGGCGGAGGTGCCAAAAATTCCAATGTTGTGGGGCTGGTAGGTTTTCAGCAGCTCTTTGTAAACCGCGACGACATCTTCCACCGCGGCGGGAAACGGATTTTCCGGCGCCAGCCGATAATAAATGGAAACAACTTTGATTTTGGCCAGATTGCAAACGGGGACACCCTCGATCAATGAGCCGGAGTCGGAGTTGAAACCGCCGCCATGCAAATTAATCAATACGCGGTTGCGGTTGGCTTCGGGCATATCCAGCGGCGTGATGATGTCGGTGCGGACCCCGGCCGTGGTGGTTTCCTGGACATTCACTGGATATAGTTTGCGAACTTCGGCGGAAGCTTTTTTGCGCCATTCGTCGGTGCCAGTGCGTCGCTGCTCCAGCGTTTCGGGCCCGTGCTTTCTTTGCGTCAGGGATGCCAGCCACTCTTGTGCTTCCGGGCTGACGGTTGTGGGCATGGGAACCACGCGAGTGATGTGAGCGGTTCCGCCGGAATCGAAAGTGGCGCTATCCGAAGCGGGTGCCGCTAGCTGCTTGTGATCACAACCATGCGAGAGACCCAGCGCCAGAAAGAAAATAAACCATCCAGTGCGCGCAGCAGTTTTCATTTCCACTAGAAGCCCCCCAGATGTGCTGTGAGCGCCAAGCATCTATTGCGCGAAGCCTCACCCATTACCATTCAGCGCCTAAACTTTATCTAAATTCGGCAAGAAAGTATCACGGGTCATTACGAGACGCGCATAAACTACACGAACGCTTGACTTTAATTCTTTCCCAGTGGAGACTCTTTTGCACCGTTGTCAGATGGTCCCTGTGCAATCTCACTGCGGACACGTGTGTACATTGCAGCCCTTCGGCCGAATATGCCGGACACCACTGCCATCCGCTCCGAATTTGCAGCGACAGACGGTCTATCCCAGGAGTCCGGTATGAATCGCTTTTTTAATGCTTCACTGCTCGTGATATCTGCGGCCTGTGCGCTGGTGTTTGCGCCCGCCGCTTCAGCCCAGGTCGCGGGCCAAAACGTCAACATGGTGTCCGGCACGAGTTGGCCCGGAGGCGACCCCTTCCTGCAGCGCCAAAACGAGCCGTCCATGGCGGTATCCACGCGAAATCCCATGCATATCCTGGCGGGCGCCAACGACTATCGCACCGTGGACTTGGAAACGGTTTTGAGTGGCGGCGAAGAAACGGGAGACGCGTGGCTGGGGCTGTTCAAGTCTTTCGATGGCGGACTAACGTGGCGCAGCACGCTGCTGCCGGGCTGCCCATACACCGACCCACAATGTGCTGACACGACACTGCGGGGCACTTACCAGGCAGGCGCCGATCCGGTGGTGCGCGCCGGCACGAACGGAATGCTTTTTTACGCCGGTCTAGCATTCGATCGCGCGACCAGCGCGACGACCGCAAGTTCGCGCAGCAGTATTTTCGTGGCCCGCTATAACGACCTGAACAACAACGAAAATGCCGATCCCATTACATATATTGATACGCACATCGTAGCAACGGGCAACGCTTCACAATTTCTGGATAAACCGGCGATGGCCGTGGACATTCCCAGGTCCGGCGCGTTGAGCTGTTCTTTCAACGCGAATGAGCCCGGTGTTGGGCCTAACGGTGGACCGCTGACGGTGCATCAATCGTTTGCGGCCGGAAATATGTACATCACTTATACGGATTTTCTTCAGGGCACAAAAGATAATGCCACGCCGACGCACCTGATGTTTACGCGCTCCACCGATTGCGGAGTCACCTGGAGCACGCCGGTGCAAGTCAACACCGGAACCACTACCAGCCAGGGCAGCACCATTGCGGTAAACGCGCTGAACGGCAACGTATACGTGGCGTGGCGACAATTCAAGTCCGCCGGCATTCCCGACGCAATCATGACCGCGGTCTCTACGAACGCGGGGCGGAGTTTTGGCGCGCCGGTGCGCATTTCCACGTTTACGCCTTTCGATCAGGGCACTACTAATACTTCGATCCGCACGAACGCCTATCCTTCGCTCGCGACCGACCTGTTCGGATTTGTTTACGTGGCTTTCTCGGCCAGGGGAATGGTGGCCAGCGGAGACGCTCGGGTAGTGGCCGCCGGATCCATTGACGGCACCCATTGGACGCCGGCATTCATGGTGGACAATCCGGGGACGAACTCGCAAACCAATCCGTCGGGCCGCGGGCACCAGATCATGCCGGCCATCACCTTTGCAAATGGCCGACTGACGCTGCTCTATTACGATTTGCGCCTGGATCACTACGAGAACGTCTACACCTCGGCGCCAAAAAGTCCCACAGGTTACACCGCGACAGTAACGCCTGAGGGCGAGTTGCCGGGCTCTCCCAGCAAGGTGTTTACTCCGTTTATTGACGATGCGGGACTGACGGTCCGGCGTCACACACTGGACCTCCGCGTACTGCAGCTGGGAATTTTTCCCACCATCACGCTCGGGCCATCCGTGTTGGTTTCTCAATATGCTTATGGGTGCTGCGTAAATCCGAATTTGCCAAGCATTGAGCAGTTCAAATTTAACGTTCCAAATTTGCCGATTTTTTCGCAGGGAGAAGTTCCGTTCCTCGGGGACTACATTGACGTAGTGCCTTCGCCGGCGTTCGTGCCCAATGGCAGCGGATGGGCATATAACTTCACACCAAGCGTGAACCCGCAATTTCATGCTACCTGGACCGACAACCGCGACGTGGTACCGCCGGCCAATGGCGACTGGACACATTACACTCCACCGGTCCCCGATAACACGAGAAGCGTTTTCGACTCTGGAGCGACCCTGCCGAGGTGTGTGACCGGTCAGGAAGGCATG
>JBBRPU010000384.1:0-3551 GCA_038227545.1 Candidatus Acidiferrales bacterium | reverse complement strand
TTACAATTCTGCCGGCGCTCCAGACGAAGCCGCGCCCTCCCAGGCGGTGACCTTCGATCAGAAGGGCTGCCGGTATATTCCGCATGTGCTGGCGTTCCAGACCAACCAGGAATTGAAAATCGTGAATGACGACCAGACCTCACACAACATTCACCCCCTGGCTAAGGTCAACCATGAATGGAATAAGTCGCAGCCGCCCGGAACGCCGCCGCTGTCTGAAAAATTCGAAAAAGAAGAGTTCATCCCGGTGAAGTGCAACGTACACCCATGGATGCACGGCAACTTTGCGGTCATGAAGAATTCCCACTTTGCCGTTTCCAAGGATGGAGCGTTCACTCTTCCCAATCTGCCGGCCGGAAAATACACCGTTACCGCCTGGCACGAATCCTACGGAACGCAGACGCAAGACGTCACCATCTCGGGCAGTGAGACGAAGAGCGTTAATTTCGTCTTCAAAGCCAAGCCTTACTAGTTAGCCGAAGCCTGCGAGGCTAGCGTAGCTCGTAAATAGATGGAGCCGCGCTCTTGGCAAGGGCGTTTGAGGGCGCGGCGTTTATCTATAACCAAGTGTCTAGAGCCATCAGAGGTGCTATGGGCAAGTTTTTCGCCGTCATTCTGATCATCATCGCCATCGCTTCCGCGTATCCCATCGTGGCGCATTTGTACGTGCAGCCTGAAGATATTTCCACGCACGGCCACGCCATTGACGAGCAACTTGCCGACACTATGGCGGAGAGCGGATTTGCTTTTCTAGGCGCCCAGCTGCTGTTGGCGTTTTTTGTTTGGAAATTCAGCGACCGCAAAGATGGTGGAAAAGTCCGGCATTTGCCGGGTGGCGCAAAAGTGATGGTAGTGGCCGCGTTTATTCTGGTGGGAACTGAAGTGCTGGCCTTGGGAGTCTTTGGCCAGAAGGCGTGGGCCAGCGTTTACTTCACGCCCGCAAAAGCCGACGCTTTGCAGGTTCAGGTGCAGGCCGGTCAGTTTGCGTTTTATTTCCGTTACCCTGGTGCGGACGGAAAGTTCGGGGCTTTACATCCCGACAAGATTGACGAAGGCAATTCAAATTTCTTCGGACTCGATCCGGCCAATGATGTTGAGTCTCGCGATGACGTGGTCGCCGCAGAGCTGGCTGTTCCTGTGGACAAAGAAGTTCACTTGCTGATGCACGCGAAAGATGTGGGACATTCTTTCTACGTGCGCGAGCTGCGGCTGCAACAGGATTTTGTACCGGGGCTGGACCTGTCGCTGCACTTCACCGCCACTAAGCCCGGCAAGTACGAAATTTTGTGCACGCAACTGTGCGGCCTCGGGCACTACAACATGAAGGCGTATCTGGATGTGATGTCCCAGGAAGATTTTGAGAAGTGGATGAAGGAAAAAGTTTCAGAACAGTAGCACGCCATTACCCGCGGTAGCGTAAAGCTGTCTTTCACGCCGCCGCGGTTTCCCAGCGAGGTAGGTACATGCAGGAAGCGTCTCCGGCACCGGTTCACGTCCACGCACCCCCCACAGGGTTTCTTCGCAAACACGTTTTCAGCCTGGACCACAAAGTCATCGGCCTGCAGTACTACGGGCTGGCGCTGGCGGCGGTGACGCTGGGAATGGTGCTTTCCTGGCTGATGCGCCTGCACCTGGTGTGGCCGACGGCCAGGATTCCAGGTCTGGAGTTGCTTTCGAAAGTGGGCGCGCCCGGCGGAGTAATCACTCCGGAATATTATTTGTCGCTGCTCACCATGCACGGAACGTTGATGGTCTTTTTCGTGCTGACCAACGCGCCCTTCGCCGCCTTCGGCAATTATTTTCTGCCCATCCAGATTGGCGCGGAGGATATGGCTTTCCCGCGATTCAACATGATGTCCTTCTGGACCACCTTGGCGGCATTTTGTGTCCTGGTGCTGGCGTTCTTTATTCCTGATGGTCCGCCAATTTCCGGCTGGACCGCTTACGCTCCGCTTAGCGCCGTGGGATCGGATGCCGGGCCGGGTCTCGGTTGGGGCCAGAATCTCTGGGCTATTTCCATCGCACTTTTCTGCGCGGGTTCGTTGCTTGGCGCGTTGAATTTTATCGCCACAACTCTGGACCTGCGCGCCAAGGGTATGACGTTGATGCGCATGCCCATCTGCACCTGGGCGTGGTTCATCACCTCTTGCATCGCGCTGCTGGCCTTTGCGGTCTTACTGCCGGCTTGCTTGTTATTAATTCTGGATCGCACCGCAGGCACCAGTTTTTTCATTCCTTCCGGACTGGTGATCAGTGATCGCATGCAGGCGCATTCGGGGGGCTCGCCGCTTTTGTGGCAGCACCTCTTCTGGTTTTTCGGACACCCCGAGGTATACATCGCGATTCTGCCGTCCATGGGCATCGTTTCTCACGTGTTGATGGCCAGCATGCGCAAGCCGCTGTTGAGCGCCCGTGTCATCATCTATTCAATGTTGTCCATCGGCTTCCTCAGCTACATGGTGTGGGGACACCACATGTTTGTCAGCGGCATGAATCCGTTTTCGTCGCTGTTGTTTTCTTTTCCTACGCTGACTATCACCATTCCCGCCACCATCATGACCCTGATCTGGCTGGGCAGCTTGTACGGCGCCAACATCCGCATGCACTCCGCGGCCTTGTTCTCGCTGGGATTTATTTCCATGTTTGTGAGCGGCGGCGTCAGCGGATTTTTCCTCGCCCAGCCGTCCATTGATATTTACCTGCACGCCACCTACTTCGTGGTCGGGCATTTCCACATGGTCATGGGTGTGGCTTCCATCTTCGGTGTTTTCGCCGGCACCTATTTCTGGTTCGGCAAGATGACCGGCCGCATGCTCAATGAAACGCTGGGCAAGGTGCATTTCTGGGTGACCTTCATCGGTACGTATTGCATCTTTATGCCGTTCCACTACCTGGGACTGGTGGGCAACGTGCGTCGTTACTCGTCGTTCGTGGACGATTTCATGGGGCCGCTGATGCCGGTCCACAAGTTCGTCACCATTGCAGCGTTGATCACGGGTGCTGGCCAACTGGTTTTTCTCTTCAACTTGTTTCACAGCCGTTTCTGGGGCAAGCCTGCGCCGCAGAATCCCTGGGAAGGAACTTCGCTGGAGTGGAGCGTCCCGTCACCCCCGCCCTGGAATAACTTTGGCGATGTGCATCCGGTGGTCTACCACGACTCTTATCAGTACGGCATGAAAGGCTCGAAAGGCGATTACGTGATGCAGGATTCGCCAGAGCAAGTAGTGGGCGACTGATACATGTCCACGACGACATACACGCCGGCGGGAATAAACCCGATCCGGCCGCGCGAAGTGGCAATCGCCAGAGCGCGGGTGGCGGCGGACGGCGCTTCACGGAGCGGCATCTGGGTGGCCATCTTCGCCATCACCATGTCGTTCGCGGCCTTCACGAGCGCGCTGTTCGTGCGGGAAGGCTCCGCCGGCGATTGGACCCATCTGGTCCTGCCGCGGATTCTGTACGCCAATACCCTGGTGCTCTTGCTGAGCAGCCTGACGCTGCACATGGCCGGCAGGCAGGTAAAGTCACGCACTCTGCTGGATGCGCCTGCC
>JBBRPU010000383.1:0-3564 GCA_038227545.1 Candidatus Acidiferrales bacterium | reverse complement strand
TTGGCGCCACCCTCGCCACGGTTCAGCGTCAGCAGCGTTACGCGCGCGCCCTGGCCGCGGGATTCGTATGTGAGCATGCCGCCGTCTTCGTCATCGGGATGCGCGGTGACCATGATCAGGCTGGCGCGGGTGTGCAGTTTCTTCAGGCTCTGCCACAACGCCGTGGAGCCGCGGTTGATGGGTATCTCCACCGGAACGACCGATGGCTTGATCGTGGAGTGGTAAGGCGCCTGGGCGTACAGAGAAGAAATCGAAAACAGGCACAGCGCTGCCAAAGCCGAAATTTTCATGGGTATCCTCAGCTTGAGAAAAACTTTGAAATTCTGGGGCATGCGAATTTAACGAAGACGACTCTACAAAAAATGATCGCCGCCGCGAAATCCTTCACCAGGATTCCGCGGCAGCATATTGCCTCGACACAGTCTAGAAATAAAGCTTCAGAGCGAATTGAAATTCGCGCGGATCGCCGATGGTATTAGAGATATAGCCAAATCCTCCCGGATTCGTAGTATCTGAAGAAAAGAATGAGTTAGGATTAGAAAAATTTGCGTGATTGAAAGCGTTGAACGCTTCGGCACGGAACTCCAGGCGCATGGATTCGCGAATAGGGAACGTTTTGAACAGACTGAGGTCCACGTTGGTCAAGCCGGGTCCGTGATAGCGGCCCACTCCGCAATTGCCGAAGGTTCCGTTGGCGGTTTCCGCGAAAGCAGCGGGATTTAGCCAGAAACCAGTCCGCGGATCGTCGGACGCGCCGGAGCGCGCGTCGCCAATGCAATCGGGGCGCGCCAGTGAAGCTCCAGTCTTAGAGTTGTCGACAGCAAAAAGTTGAATCGTCGTGCCCGTCTGTGCGGTAACGATGGAGTTCACCTGCCAGCCTCCGAGGATGTAATTGATGGGTCCTTCGCGGTCCATCATTTTCTTACCGTGACCGAAAGGCAGCTCATACGTTAAATAACCAACGAGCCTGTGCCGAACGTCGAACATAGAATCGCCACGTTCTGCTGCGTAGTTGTAGGAATCCTGAGGGAACGCACCACCAGTCAGGTTGTCCACGTAATCGGCGATGTTGTGGCTCCACGTGTAGCTCAGACCATAAGAAAGTCCTCCGGTGTAACGGTGCCGCAAAGACACCAGTAATGCGTTGTAGTTGGAATTTCCGTCGTTGGTAGCCAGCTCCAGAAAAGCGTGATTGCCGGCCGCCGCATCGTTGAGATTTGCAAAAGGAAATTCCACGATGGGGTTGCCGCTGCCGTCCGTGCCGGTGATAAATCCCTGATTAGCATTACGCAGCCGATTCATTTTTCTGGCCAGGTTACCCACATAGCTGACGTCCAGAGATGTATTTTTCATCAGCTGAATCTCTGGACCGAAACTGAATTGCTGAACATAGCCAGAGCGCTCATTGGGATCCTGGGCACGCGTCTGGATTTGGGACAGAATCACGTCGGTGGATGTGAACCTGTCAATGGGGAACCCGTCCTTCAACTGAAATTCAGGAGTATTGCTGCCCTTAATTTGGGACAGGCTGTAGGAAATGACCGCGGGGGGATTCAGAGCAAGGATGCTTTCTGATCCGATGCGTACGGTATGTTGATAGAAGATACCGTAGCCGCCGCGCACGACAATCCGCTCCATAGGGTGATAGCTGAATCCCAGCCGGGGCGCAAAATCATTCTTGTCAGGATTAACCAAGCCACGATCGGCCCAACTGGAGGCGTTGGGATCCGCAGTGATGAGCTCACCACCGTTGGCGGGGCTGAAATTGCTGAGTTGATTCTGTCGGTTAAGCAAAGGAGAAAAGAGCTCGTAACGCAAGCCGTAGGTCACGGTCAGGTTCGGCCGTACGCGCCAGGTGTCCTGCGCGTACAAACTGTTTCCAGTGACGTAATTGTGGACAACCGTCGGAGTTGTAAACAGCACGCTGTCTACGTCACCGAGCAGGAAGTCAGGCACTCCGAAACTGCCATCGCCGGTGAAAATGCCGCTAACCCCTATGACTCCCTGAGGAGCGCGGATATCCAGGAAATTAACTCCGGTGCGGCGATATTCGTAGCCAAATTTGAAACTGTGATTGCCCTTCAGCCAGCTCAAATTGTCCAGAAACTGCCACACTTGCGAAATCTGAAATTGCGGGCGCCATGGCGAAGAACCCAGGCGCTGCAAGCCGTTGATTTCGATTGGAGGAATGCCCGCGCTGTTTGCGCCATCAGGAATACCCGTGAGGCCAAACTGCGATGCCAGGGATTTGCCAAGAGTCAGGCCGACCGGATCGCTGTGGGCGTAATCGCGATTGAAACCGAAGCGCGCTTCGTTCACCAAACTGGGCCTGAAGGTGTGGTCCCAGGACAAGGCTACCGAGCGTTCGTGAATGTTATACGCAGTCGCGAAATTTCCATTGCCCGCCACGGGATCGGAAGTCCACGGTGGGTCTTCACGCTGAATGATGTACTGGCTGTAACGTCCAAAAATATGGTTGGTATTGTTGATGGTGTGATCAATGCGCACGTCGAACGATTTGGTATCGTTTGGCACCGCCGCCTGAAACAGATAGTTCGCGCCGCCGGTCCAGCTTCCGGGCTGACCCTGGTTAGCCAAGCCCGGACCGAAATTAGGATCCGGAAAAAGAGCGATCAATTGAGCAGCAACAGGATCGATGCAATCAGCGGCAATGATGTTTCCCGCAACGCATCCCGTTTGGCCGGCTACGGGGGAATCGCGCAAAATCGTACTTTTGAGTTCGGTGAAATTGCCGGTCTTCATCAGCGGTGTGGGCACGGTCGATTGAATACTGGCCGCCTTTCGGCTGCTGAAAATCTGAAAGTCGCCAAAGAAGAACGTTTTATTTTTTATGACTGGGCCGCCAATGGTTGCGCCGTACTGGTTTTGCGTAAAATGTCCGCGCGGCGTTTCCGGAAGACTCGCCTTGTTGAAGTAGGAATTGGCGTCCAGCGCGCTGTTGCGCAAGTATTCCCATACGTCCCCATGAAACTGATTAGTGCCCGACTTGATGCTGGCATTAATTACTGCGCCCGCGGAAGTGCCGAACTCCGAAGAATACGTGCGCGTCTGAATGCGGAATTCCTCTAGCGCGTCGGGCGGCGGCTGAATGACCTGCACTGAACTTTCCTGAAGATTGGTGGACCCTGAATTGTTATCAATTCCGTCCAGCGAAAAATAATTCTGCGTTTCGAGGTTGCCATTGGAACTGAAGCGGTCTGGCGCCGTGTTGTTGGTGTTGGTAAGGTTGCGCTGAATTCCGGCTTCCAGCAGCGCCAGGTCAGAATAGCGGCGCCCGTTCAATGGCAGGTCGTTGATCTGTTCGGACTGCACCACGCCACCCATGTCGGCTGATTCCGTCTGTAGGACCGGCGTCGCGGAGGAGACTTCGACGGTCTGGGACGACGAGCCGACCTTCAACGCGAAGTCAATCGCGGGCCTGGACTGCACGTCAATATCAAGATGAGTGTGTACGGCAGTTTCGAAATTGGTGGACGAGGCTTTCACGGAGTACGTGCCGGGCGTAACCGCGGTAAACTGGTAAGCGCCGTCGCCGTTCGTGGT
>JBBRPU010000382.1:0-3566 GCA_038227545.1 Candidatus Acidiferrales bacterium | reverse complement strand
TACTTCCACGTCGGCGAATGATTTCAGTGTATCGGGTTGGCGGAGACATGCGGAATGCGCCTATTCGATGGTTACAGATGCACGATCGGTTTGAGCCTGCCGCTTTCGTCCAGTTCGATGAACAGGTTGTCCAGCAGGCGCGTGCTTCCAAACTTCACCGCCAGCACAGCGCAAGCGTTGCGATTCACGAGCGCGACGGGTTGAAACGTTTGCGCGTCCACAATTTCCGCGTAGTCAACTTTCCCCCGGGATTCCCGGTCCAGCACCCGGCGCATGGCTAATTGTAATGATTGGGCGTCGCGGGTTCCCGCATGCAGCATTTTCTGCGCCGCCTGCAACGCGCCGTGTAATACCGTAGCGGCTTGACGGTCCTGCGGGTTCAGGTACGCGTTGCGCGAGGACATCGCCAAGCCGTCAGCCTCGCGCACGATGGGGCAGGTAACAATTTCTGAGTTCAGGTTCAGGTCTTTGGTCATGCGGGAAATGACGGCGGCCTGCTGCGCGTCTTTTCTTCCGAAGTAAGCAAATTCGGGCTGCACAATCTCCAGAAGCTTCAGCACCACAGTGCTGACACCGCGAAAGTGTCCTGGACGCGTGCGGCCCTCCAGGCGATCACTTAGGCCCTCCACGGTTACGTACGTTGAGTAATTGGGCGGATAAATCTCCCGCACTTCTGGCAGGAATACGCAATTGACGCCCGCGTCAGAAAGTTTCTCCGTATCCGTTTCGATAGCGCGGGGATATTTCCCGAAGTCCTCCGCCGGACCAAACTGCGTGGGATTGACAAAAATGGACACCACCACCGACGAGCATTCCAGCCGCGCGCGTTTTATGAGCGATAGGTGCCCCTCGTGCAGCGCCCCCATGGTCGGAACCAGGCCGATCACGCGGTTCTCAGCGCGTGCTTTACGCGAGAATTCTTTCATCCAGGAAACAGTTCGTATGATTTCCACGATGGAGGCCGGTGTTACGCGTCGGCTTCCAGAGAGCGCTCGCGATAAAAGTGAATCAAATCACTGGAGAGGGGCTTGGAATCTAATTGGCGCAGCATGGTGGCCACCTGTCCGCGATGGTAGGTGCTGTGATTCACCATATGCTGCATGGATTGCCACAACGGATTTTTATACTGGCCAAAACTCAGAGTGCGATACTCGTGAACTTTATGCAGAACTTCTTGCGACAAACTGGCCACAAATTTCAGCAGGCGAGCTTCATCTTCCTGCCAGCGCGATTTCAATACGGCGAGATCGTTAAATTGTGCGACGTCCGGCAGGGACGCTGGCGATCGGCCCTGAAATCTTTCGAGCCATAGCCATTCAGAACCCCAGATGTGCGCGAGGGTATCGCGTACCGACGAAAAGCTGGAGCCCAGAGGCTTCGCAAATTGCTCGGTTGTGAGCGCCGTCGCGGCCTCCAGCGAGCGATGATTCGCCCACGCGTTGTAATCGTACAAAATACGAAGTTCTTCCGGCGACATCACATCCTCCGTGTTTTGGATGAAAGTTGAGGCTTCAGACCGTGATGGAAATGGTCTTGCGGCTCTTGGCGCTCTGCGCCGAATGATAAGACTCCGCATCCGAGGGAAAAGTCGAATTGCGCACGTCGTCGCAATATTCGCGCACCGCGCCGGTAATAAAATTTCCCAGGTCCGCGTACTGCCGGGAAAATTTCGGCGTTTGTCCAAAGGTCAAGCCCAGCATGTCGCTGAGCACCAGAATCTGGCCGTCACAGTCGGGGCCGGCGCCAATCCCAATCGTTGGAATGCGCACTTCCCGGGTGATCTGCGCAGCCAGTTCGCGTGGCATCGCCTCCAGGACGATGGCAAACGCTCCCGCGGCTTCCACAGCGCGTGCATCACGCATCAGTTGCTCCGCCGAATCCGCGGTCTTGCCCTGCACGCGATACCCGCCGAGCGCATTCACGGACTGCGGCGTCAGGCCCACGTGGCCCATCACCGGAATTTCCGCTTCGGTCAGCCGCGAAATCAGTTCCAGACGCCGCTCGCCGCCTTCCACCTTTACCGCTTCTGCGCCCGCATCTTTGATGAAGCGCATGGCGTTGCGCAAAGCCTCGGGAAGATCGGCGTGATAGCTGCCGTACGGCATATCGGCCACTATCAGAGCGTGATGCGCGCCACGCCGGACGGCGCGCGTGTGATGCAGCATCTCTTCGATGGTTACCGGCAGGGTGCTGTCGTAACCCAGTACCACCATGCCCAACGAATCGCCCACGAGCAGGATGTCCACGCCGGCTTCGTCCAGCAATCGCGCGGTCGGGTAATCGTACGCCGTCAGGCACGCTATCTTTTTGGTATTGGTCGTGGGTCCCGCGGCTTTGGATTTTCGCTGCTGGATGTCCGGGACGGTAATTTTTCCGCCGCCCGCGGCGTTGGGGGTGAAACTCATGTCGGCCTCCGGTGCCGCTCCTTGCGTCAGGATGCAGCCCTATGCCTTACCTGCGCAGGATACCAAAATTTTGAGTGAAGCACTAGAACTGTGGATTGGACTCTGGTACTGGCTCGCAGCCCTCCGGCAGGCTACGCCTTGCTGCTCTGTAATTCCGCCGCGCGGTGCACCGCTTTGCGGATGCGTTGATACGTCCCGCAGCGGCAAATATTCCCGCTCATGGCATCGTCAATTTCCGCATCGGTGGGAGCGGACTTGGTGGCCAACAGCGCCACTGCGGACATGATTTGTCCCGGCTGGCAATACCCGCACTGCGGCACATTAATTTCCATCCAGGCCTTTTGCACCGGGTGGCTGGCGTCGCTGGAGAGCCCTTCGATGGTGATAACCTTTTTTCCGGATACCGCGGAAACCGGGGTCACGCAGGAACGCGCCGCTTTACCCTCGATGTGTACGGTGCAAGCTCCGCAAAGCGCCATACCGCATCCGAATTTGGTTCCGGTCATGGCCAGGGTATCGCGCAGCACCCACAGCAAAGGCATCTCAGGGCTAACATCCACGGTTTGTGGCTTGCCGTTCAACACAAAGCTGATCGCCATGTTCACCTCCGAAAAGCGTGGCCGCGTCAGAAACGAAAGTATCCTATAACAGTCCCGGTCGGTTCACTGTCGCCAAGGCCGTCAAGCGGACCCACACCAATTCGAAATTACTTGGCCTTTTCCTGAATGGACAGCAACTCCACTTCGAAAATCAGTGTGCTACCCGGACCGATGTCTTGCCCCGCGCCGCGATCTCCGTACGCCAGGCTGGAAGGAATAAACAGTTGCCATTTCGATCCCACCGGCATGAGTTGCACCGCTTCCGTCCATCCCTTGATCACGCCGCTCACCGGAAAAGTAGCCGGCTGCCCGCGCTTATACGAACTGTCAAATTCCTTACCGTCCAGAAGTGTGCCGCGATAATTACATACGACCGTGTCACTGGCTGCCGGCTTCGGCCCGGTGCCGGCGGTGATGATTTTGTATTGCAGCCCGCTCGGCAGCGTAATCACGCCATCCTTGGTTTTATTTTGTTCCAGGAACGCTTCTCCGGCCGTGCGATTCACTTCGCCTGCTGCGCGAGCAGCAACCTCCTGCTGTTTTTGCAGCTCCCCCTGGAGCG
>JBBRPU010000381.1:0-3582 GCA_038227545.1 Candidatus Acidiferrales bacterium | reverse complement strand
ATTCCGTCAGGCCCACCACCGCGCGGTACGATTGCGCAATCACCCGCGAAGCGTTCGCGGAGTAATCCATCAGCCGGGAAGTTTTTCCGCCCAGGCCCGCGTCGAACTCGCGCGCGAAATCTTCGCCCGCAAAGCGGTGATGGCCATTAGTGGGTGCGGACGCGCCGTTGGTATGCAAACTGTCGCGTCCACTCCACTCGGGAAGTTCCTCAAGGGGCTGCGTGCCGAAGCGGTCGAAAAATTGCGCGTCCAATTCCTTGACATGCCCGACCATGGCGCCGATCACCGCGCGGGCTTCGTTGGGTGTGTCGCAGGCCGTGCTCATGCGCCACAGGCGATGGAGAACGATGCCTGAAACGGTGTGCACCATGGTGGTGAAAGCCGCCACGGGAAGAACATAGCGCGCCACCTCGATGGCGCGTTTTTCGGCGGAGCGCTCAATCTTGTGCGCGCGCTTGGGGTGCGACATCGGCCCGATGTGCCAGATGCCGCTCAGTATTTCCCGGGCGTCCCCCACGAGAAGCGCGGAAAGTTCGCGGTAGTAATCCCACGCTCGCGCGATCGCCGTTTCGTAAATCTCCTGGCTGCCTTCATCGAAAAAAAGCGACCGCGTCGGCACGTAGGCGTGAGCGCGATCCAGTCGCACGTACCGCTGGCTTTGCTGTTCGGAGTTATAGAAGGGATGCGCGTGCAGAAACGACCAAACAAACTGCCGGCTCACATTCTCGAGGCCAAACTCGAAATGAGCGTGCTGATAGACGGTGTGGTGGCCACTATAAAATGTGCCGGCGCCAATATTCAGGCGTTGCTTGTCGGTAACCTCTTCAGGGCTGATGAGTTTTGAGGCATAGCAGGTACGCGCGGCGGCTATGGCGGAGTCGAACGGATGTGCGAAAGAACTGCGCAGCGTTACCAATGGAGGTCCGGTGTCCACCAACTCGCCGGAGCGGGCGCCTTCGAACATGCGGGATTGATCGGCCACGATGGAAGATTATTCTACACGCACGCCATGCAGACACACCACGCCCTCATGAGGGCGCGGCGCGCTGCACAAACTTCTCGCAGGGAGTTATTTTTTCGCGGCGTTGACTTTAGCTGCGGCGTCCGCATATTTCTTGGTGAAGCGCTCGACGCGGCCGGCGGTATCAATCAACTTCTGCTTACCGGTGTAAAAGGGATGACAGCTCGAACAAATTTCCACCTTTAAAGTGTCGCCCTTGATGGTGGAGCGCGTCGGGAAGTTGTGCCCGCAGGCGCAGTGCACATTGACAGCGTGGTAGTCGGGGTGAATTCCGGGTTTCATGAGGCTCCAATCCGTCGCGTCCGGTCTGCACGGCAATGAAGCCGAATAGTGCCGCGTCGCTAGGTCGCGAGGTAAGAAGTCATTATACGCGACCTGTCAAATGATTACGAACGGTGGAACGGCCTACCTATGGGAGACGGGGACTAGCAATGCTTCAGGAAACGAACGTGCAACCGATGCGAAAACCGCCCATTTCCGTGCGTTGTGACCACACCGGTTTCAGGTTTACGCGCACGGGAGGCAGAATCGGCACATGCAGAACCGCCAAAACATTTTCCGTCAACCCTTCAGTAGATTCCAGCTCGAGTGCGACGCCACCAAACCCTAAGTCCAGCACGCGGGCACGTCGAGAGCCCTGCTCGCCCAGAACCGCATAGGCATTCGTCCCGGTCATGGACACTCGCTCAGCCTTTCGCGGCGTAATAAAAGGACGGGGTCCTTGCGTAACCGACGATTGCTTATGCAGGGTTTCCGGCATGGACGGTTGAACGGAGGACGTAGGAGTAGTCGGCGGAGTGGGCACTGCCGGCGCGTCATTTGTTTTTTCCGGAGCGCGTTTCGTCTCGATCGAAATAGGAGTTGGCGGCCCGGAGGGCTTTTCTGGTGCAGCAGCGGTTACGGGCGGCTGAGGTGCTGCAGGCTCCCCCGTCCGCGAAGTGGCTTCGGTCATCCGTCCGGGATGCGCATGCTTACGCTGGTACAGCCGGTCGTCCGCGATGCGAATTAAATCTTCGGCATTGTCGGCGTCCTGCGGATAGTTGACGACGCCATGATCCATTCCCACGGTCACGATGAGTTGCAGCGTTTTCAAACTTTCCGCGAAAACTGTTTCCACACGGCGACTGAGGCCGGACGCCTGGGTCGGATCCGTCTGCGGCAAAATCAGCGCAAACTCATCGCCGCCGATACGAAAAGCCAGGTCAGAAGTGCGCAAAGCTTTTTTCAGCGTGGCTGCGGCCACCCGCAATACTTCATCGCCTCGCGGATGACCATGCTTGTCGTTTACTTCCTTAAAGCGATGCATGTCCATCATCACCAGGCCCAGCGGCAAATTGTAGCGCTTGGCGCGATTCAGTTCGCGATCGAGCGATTCGTTGAAAATTCGCCGATTGTAAAGACCGGTCAAAGGATCGGTCACCGCATTCAGCTGCAATTTTTTCAGCTCATCGTATTCAATGAGCACCGGAACGCGCAGAAGACCAGCGGTAGAAAGCACATCCACCAGCGCAGTTTTCAAAGATACCGTTCGCTTCAGCGCTTCACTAAGTTGGCGGCGGCGTGTGAGCATTTCGTCCCACAGTTGCACACAAACATTTTCGCGGAGGTCCAGATGCGTCACGGTGCGTAGGTAGCGTTGCAGGAATTGACCCCTGGCAGGAACGTCCAACGCTTCCAATGTGTCGGTAAGGAGCTCGAGATAGGAATCTTCTAGAGACGTGCGGGAAGGCGCTGGGGCGCCGGGGCTGGGCATATCGGGTCTAACCTAACCTTTGCCTGTCCCCGCGGGGGTGGGGTAAAACTCTGAGGCTACTCCCAGAGGGAGCATGCCGGAGTCCATTCGCAGTGGCGCCCATAGCTGGCCACTTTCGCCACCGAAGCAGGAAACCGAGTCGCTATACTATTACAACGGAAGGGTATACAGCAATACCAGGTCGGGTAAGTCCAAAGTTGGCGCTGTGTGGTTGGGTTCGTAGGCCTTCGAGCAGCAGGTTACTTAGGCGCAAATGCGCACAGATTTACTCAATTGCTCTCAGGAATTCCAGTCCGAAGAGCCGCATCTCGCCAACGGTTTCTTGTCTCAACACCCTCGCGGCTATGGGGGGCGTTTCGCTGGGAACGATGCTGGAGGATGCCGGGGAGGGGGCGGGAATGGTCAATTGGACGATTTGATCCCGTCGCAGCAGATAGGCGGAGGTAATACAAGCGCCCGTGGCGCTGATATTCAGAGTCTTGGTCAATTCAATGAAGTCGGCGCCTGAGGCGTCCGAAGCGCGCAGGAAGACGGGCACCTGCAGACGAAGACGGGGGGATCGCCGAGTCGAAGATTGGTCCAAGCTGTGAGTTTCCTTGAGGAGGTCTATTTCCACTTTCGCTCTCTAGTACTAGGGGCCTAGTACGGATACTTGCACCTTTAGTGCCAGAGAAACGCCTCCCTACACCAGTACAACATACATCAAATGAGTAAGTTAAGTAACAAAAATGCTGCGGCGCTCAAACGTTTCTAACTCCGCATTCTCGGTATATCCACTTGGTTTCCGCTTATGTGCAAATGGAACGCT
>JBBRPU010000380.1:0-3610 GCA_038227545.1 Candidatus Acidiferrales bacterium | reverse complement strand
CTTCGCCCTTGTCGGTGGTTACGCGCACCGCTTCAATACGCAGCCCTTTGTTGGCATCGAATCGCTGTTTGCGGTCCAGGCTCTTCACAAACTCACGCGTGGCCTTGCCTATCGCTCCAGCGATGCTGCTCGCGTCTACCTTAATCGTTCGGCCTTCCGATCCAATCTTGCGGTCTTCATATTTCATACTTACGTTATAGGTATTCAGAACATTCTCCTTATCGGTTGCCTCGGATTGGGTGGGGTACCGCTTCAGTCTATCCCATTTCTTGTTTACGTCCAGCGAGTTGGTTTGAGCTGCGGGGCATTCGGGCTGTCCAGGCACCCTGCTTCTTATAACTCGGATATAATGAGAGTCCCATCCCACCTCTCTCATGCCAAAATCTCGTCCCAAAGCCAAGAACTCCAAACAACCCCGCTCGGCGTCAAGTCGAGTCAATATCGGCACGACCGGAAAATCCACGTATCCTTCGGACGGAGCTATTGATGTCACCAAGCGTAAGAGTTCCGAAGAAGGGACCGAAGGGTTGCGGCTGCGCCTGGAACATCAATCTCGAGTATTCGACATCACGCTTTCTTCGATTACGGACTTTGTCTACATTTTCGACCGCGACGGCCGTTTCCTCTATGTAAATCAGGCGCTACTGGATTTGTGGGGTTTGCAACTCGATCAGGCCGTGGGCAAGGACTTTCACCCGTTGCAATACCCGGACGACCTTGCCGCCAAGCTTCAAAAACAGATTCAGCAGGTCATCTCCACCAAGGCGGGCTTAACCGACGAGACCGCTTACACAAGCCCTACCGGTGCGAGCGGCTATTACGAATACATTTTCCGCCCGGTTTTTGATCGCGACGGTAATGTCGAATCGGTGGCCGGTTCTACACGCGACATTACCGAGCGCAAGCGCGTCGAAGAACAGTTGCGGCAAAGCCAGGAGCGTTTCCGCAACTTGGCTGAATCGCTTGAAAACAAAGTGACGGTACGCACTTCCGAATTGGAACAACGCAACAACGATGTGCTGCTGCAGTCTGAACAGTTGCGCAACTTGTCCGTTCGGCTGATGGAAACGCAGGACCACGAGCGCCGCCGCATCGCGAGGGAGTTACATGACAGTGCCGGCCAGATCGTCGCCGCGCTGCTGATGAACTTGGGCCGGATACGCAGGGAGTTAAGCGACAGTAATCCGAAACTTGCTGACCTCGCTCAAGAGACTCAAGGCTGGGCGGAAGACTTAAACCAGGAAATGCGTACCACCTCATACCTCCTGCACCCACCGCTGCTGGACGAAAGCGGACTGCGCGCGGCGCTGGACTGGTACGTCGAAGGCTTGAGAGAGCGAGCGAATTTGAACGTGACTCTGGACATTCACGAGCAGTTTGAGCGGCCTTCCCGGGAGATGGAGCTGACGGTATTCCGCGTGGTCCAGGAATGCCTGACAAATATTCATCGCCACTCTGGCAGCAAGACGGCGCAAATCAGGATCGCCCGCCAAGATGGCGAAGTGGTGGTCGAAGTGCGAGACGCCGGCCGAGGCATCTCCGCGGAAAATCTCGCGAGAATTCAGGCCCGCGGTACTGGAGTGGGCTTGCGCGGCATACGCGAACGGGTTCGCCAATTCGGTGGCGCGGTGCGCATGGAATCGCAAGAAGGCGTGGGCACCACAATTTTTGTGACCCTGCCAGTCTCCGGCTCGGATTAAGGTGCCCTTGAAACGCCCGCTAACAGTTACGATCCTCGGTTGCCTGTTCATAGCGGTGGGTCTGGTGGGTCTGCTCTACCATTTGACGGAGAAACCGTTGGGTTCCTGGATCGTGCTGATCTCTTGCATTCGCGTTCTCGCCATTGTCGGAGGAATTTTTCTTATCAAGGGGCGCAACTGGGCGCGCTGGTTGCTGCTGGCCTGGCTGGTTCTGCACGTGGGCATCAGCGCTCTTCACTCGCTTTCAGAAACTGTTGCGCATGTCGTACTGCTGATCGCGATCGCCTATTTTCTATTGACCCCGCCCACCTCAAAATATTTTCAATCCGCCGCAACACCCTAGATTTCGGCGGTTAACTCTGTCCAGTACTGTCGTGTAAAATAATCAACGGAGCAACTGCCACCATGCGCGACGAGGGCGCCAAGCGC
Source organism: Candidatus Acidiferrales bacterium (assembly GCA_038227545.1). Taxonomy (GTDB): domain Bacteria; phylum Acidobacteriota; class Terriglobia; order Acidiferrales; family UBA7541; genus Acidiferrum. Next base: position 1,481 of record JBBRPU010000380.1, on the reverse strand, counting down.
GCGGCCGAGGAATATTTAGCCGCGAAGCTTTCTGAAGAAGGCCAGAATCGCGAAGCCCAGCTGAATCGTGAAGCTGCGATGGCTCTCGGCTTTACCGTGTGGAAAAGGCTCGCCGACACGGTAAACACGCAAATTCGCGAGTGGAACAGCGTGACCAACGACCAGACCTTGACCTGCAAGGAGACTGCGCTGGGAGATTTACGCATTCGCTGCGCGGGCCGTCCGCATCAGATGCTTGTGCACTACGAATCTCGCAAGTTGCTGGTTACCATCAAGAACACCGCGCGACCCGATACCGAGCCCGATACCCGTCTCACTGTCGAAGGTTACCTCACCGGCGATGGCGTCAATCGCGACGCCTGCCTGGTGCGCAACAACGAACCAGCCAACCTGGAAATGCTCCTCCTCGGGCACCTGCGCGTGCTCGCCGGACTGACCCAGCGCGCCGAATAAAATTCCTCGCCTGGCTTCCTTTGAGCCCGTGACCTCCTGTACTTCGCTCGCGGCGCTGTGCGAGACTCGCACTGTTGTCAGGAGCCTCGCTCATGAAGTTATCGGAAATTGCGCAGAAACTCGGGTGCCGCGTGGAAGGGTCCCCGGACACGGACATCACCGGAGTTTCCGGCATAGATCACGCCAAGCCGGGTCACGTCACCTTTCTCGCCAATCGTCGCTATTTCCCTCTCCTCAAGACCACCGAGGCTTCTGCCGTTCTGCTGCAGGAAGGCATCGCCCTGGAGCGCGCGCCCGGAGCGCCAGCTATCTCGGCGCTGCGCAGTGAAAATCCCTATCTCGATTTTGCGCGCGCCATCGAATTTTTCTACCAGCCGCCGCGTTACTCCGCGGGCATTCATCCCACCGCGGTGATTGCCAAGTCCGCTCGCGTTGCCGGCGGAGTGCACATTGGTCCCTATTGTTTCGTGGACGAAGACGCCGAAATTGGCGGCAACGCGGTGCTGCACAGCTTCGTCAGCGTCTATCGTGGTACGAAAATTGGGCATGACTTTTTCGCGCACGCCCACGCAGTGGTTCGCGAATTCTGCACTATCGGCGACCGCGTGATTCTGCAAAACGGGGTGATCATCGGCGGCGACGGCTTAGGCTTTGCAAAACGCAAAGACGGCAGCTGGTACAAGATTTCGCAGTCCGGCGCCGTGGTGCTGGAAGATGACGTGGAGGTGCAGTCCAACGCCTGCGTGGATCGCGCCACGGTGGGAGAAACGCGCATCGGCCGGGGCGCAAAACTGGATGACCTGGTGCTCGTTGGCCACGCGTCCAAGGTCGGTAGGAATGCGATGCTGTGCGGGCAGGTCGGCCTGGCTGGCTCAACGCAAATTGGCGACGGCTGCATCCTTGCCGGACAAGTGGGAACAGCCGGACATTTGAGCGTAGGACAAAACTCCGTAGTCACCGCCAAGAGCGGGATAGCGAATGATGTTCCGCCGCGGTCCATGTATTCCGGTTATCCCGCGGTGGACAAT
>JBBRPU010000379.1:0-3635 GCA_038227545.1 Candidatus Acidiferrales bacterium | reverse complement strand
GGCGTATATGCGCGCGTCAAATGGCTGAGGACATTGCGCGCGCAACCCGGCTAGCAATATTTCCAGTTTTTCGCGCAACACTTCATGATAATCCGCGCCCCACGCATAGCGCGAAATCCATCCGCGGGGAGACTCGTTCCCCGCTTCCGCAGCGTGGATGTGTTCGGCCGTCTGAACGGTCCGCGGATGGGCGGTGTTATACGTCAGTGCGCAGACAATCACGCTTCGAATACCCGGCATGGCCTGCTGCAAATCGCCGCGCCGCTCATCGCTCAAATACTTCATCTCACCGGCATAACCCTTCTCGAGCCATTCGCCGGTGCTAGCCAATTCTGGAAAATTCTCCGCGCGAACTACACCAGAAAGCCCAAAGCCCAGTTCGCGGGCGCGTTCGGAAATCCAGGTGGTGGTCGAATCACTCGACATAGTCAGGTCAGCGGGGAGGAGGTGTAAGGACAACGCGAGCGGCAACTCAATGTTAATTCGCCAAGTTAAGCCGTAGGAGTACTGAAGCTCCGCACTGCCGTCGGTTCGTCGGAATGCACTTCAAAAACGGTATACAGCTTGGTGATCTGCAACAGGTCGTGCACTTTTTTCGTCAGATGCAGCAGCTTCAATTCGCCGCCGCGATTTTTCACCGTCGTGTAAGCGCTGACCAGCTCGCCGATTCCAGAGCTGTCTATGTAATTGATATCGCCAAGGTTCACGAGAACTTTCAACCTTTGTTGTTCCAGCAGCTCGCGAATGGTGGTCCGCAGTAAGGCACTGCCTTCACCCAACGTTATCCGCCCGCTCAAATCCAGCACCGTGACGATCCCAGCTTCCCGATATGTGGCTTGCAGTAGCGCCATGATCCCTTTCTACCCTACACCTTTGATTGATTACGCCTGCTGCGAAGCCGCGCTCTGGCCGCCCTTATCGTTGGAGGAGTGATTGTCCGCGCCCGGCAGCTTCTTCGACATGATAATTTCGGCTCCGCCGGTTCGCCCATGCACCACGTCAAACTCGTCCATGAACGAGCGCATAAGAAATATTCCGCGCCCCGAAGTGCTCAACAAATTTTCTTCCGCCAACGGATTGGGAACATCCTCAAGCTTGAAGCCCTTACCTTCGTCCAGGACATGGATAACCATCTTGTCGGCGGTCAGGTCCACGGCCAGATAGATTTTTTTCTCCGGGCGTTCCTGATTTCCGTAGTGGAAGGCGTTAATCACACCTTCTCTCACCGACATCCCGATGCGATAGCAGTCGTCTTCATCGAAGCCGGCCGCCTCCGCAACGCGCAGACACATCTCTTCAGCGAGATTGACGCTCTCTACCTGCGTGTCCAGCGTGACGTTAAGGTGTTTTTGGTCCGCCATCTATTCGCTGTCTCGCACCAAGTCGGTATGCGGCTGCATTTTGGGGGCGCATTATCCGTAACACAGCGGCCGAAAAAGAGTCAATGGAGCAATGAAGCTATACCATAAAGTTCCCGGAGTTATCGGGATACACAGGTATCAGCTCACATTGCCCGGCCAGGCCCCCGGTGGGCGCGATTATACCTTTTATGGTGGTTTTCGCACCCTTCCACTCAGATTTTGTTGCCGGTGAGCGGCGCTACGCCCAATAGGAGCGATCCAGGGTGCGGTACTGGATCGCCTCACTCAGGTGCTTCGGGGCGATGCTGTCGGCGCCCTCCAGATCCGCAATAGTTCTCGCCACTTTCAAGATGCGGTCGTGCGCGCGCGCGGAAAGACCCAGCTTGGTGATGGCATTTTCAAGCAGCTTCTCGCCTTCACCCGAGATGCCGCAATGTTTTCTGAGCATCTTCGGCAACATCTGCGCGTTCGAATACGTTTTTTTCTCACCCCGGTATCTTTCCAACTGGCGGTCCCGCGCCGCGATCACGCGCATCCGCACGGCATCAGAGTCTTCGGATAACGTCGGGGTCCGCAGCTCTTTGTACTTCACCGCCGGCACCTCGATGTGAATGTCAATGCGGTCCAGCAAAGGCCCCGAAATTTTCGAAACATAGCGCTGGATCATTGGCGGTGTGCAATGGCATTGCCGTGTGGGATCGCCAAAATATCCACACGGGCAGGGATTCATGGCCGCCGCGAGCATGAACCGTGAAGGAAACGTCACGGAGATTGCGGCGCGCGAAATTGTTACCGCGCCGTCTTCCAGGGGCTGGCGCATAACTTCTAAAACGTTTCTCTGAAATTCCGGCAGTTCGTCTAGGAACAAGACGCCGTTGTGACCCAGCGACACTTCGCCCGGCCGCGGCACGGCTCCGCCCCCGATCAATCCGGCGTCGCTGATGGTGTGATGAGGCGAGCGGTACGGCCGCGTGCCCACCAGGCCAAGGTTGTCGTCCAAAGTCCCGGCAACGCTGTGAATGCTGGTCGTCTCGATGGCTTCTTCCAGCGTCATCGGCGGCAGAATGGTCGGAATGCGCTTCGCGAGCATGGTTTTTCCAGCGCCGGGAGGGCCAATAAATAAGATGTTGTGGCCGCCGGCGCAAGATACTTCCAGGGCCCGCTTGGCGGCCTGTTGTCCATGAACGTCGCGCATATCCACGCCGTACTGCGCCGCTTCCGAGAGCATCTGTTTCGCATCCACTTTGACGGGCGTGAAGGATTCGGGAGAATTCACCAGGTCCACGGCGTGCGGCAGGCTTTTCACGGCAAACACGTCCACGCCTTCGACGACCGCGGCCTCGCGAGCGTTGGCTTCAGGCACGGCAATGGCTTTCAATCCACGTTCACGCGCGGCCAGTGCGGCCGAAAGAGCGCCACGCACCGGACGCACACCTCCATCGAGCGATAGTTCGCCGAGGAACATGCATTTATCCAGCGGCTTGCCGAAAAACTGGCCCATGCATCCGGCCAGACCGAGAGCCATTGGCAAATCGAATCCAGAGCCTTCCTTGCGCACGTCGGCGGGCGCCAGATTAATGGTCACGCCCTGTCCGTGGGGGAATTCGAATCCACAATTGCGCAGCGCTGATTTGATCCGCTCTCTGCTTTCCTTCACGGCATTGTCGGGCAAGCCGACCACGTTGAAGTCCGTCATGCGCGCGGACCCGACGTCCACTTCCACTTCGACCAGATACGCGTCGATGCCATACACGGAAGCGCCGATGGTTTTGAGGAGCATTGTGCGGGCTGCAGTGAGACAGCTTCGTGCGCGAAGGTAGAGCGGTGGGAGAAAGCCGCTGGTCCAACGCGCAGCATAAACTAGTTCGTTAATTTACGCTAGCGATACTAAGTGAAGCAGTTTCTTCTGAAGTCAGCCTGCAGGTCAGGATTGCTTTACAGTCGTGCCTGGGACCACGTATATTTACTCGCGGTGACGGTTCCTGTGTTTGCGCTGATTCTCGGCACCTGAGGTCGTTCGCATGACGGTCTTCATCATCCTCGGCATTCTCGTTCTAATCCTGCTGTTCGTTATCGGCATGTATAACGGCTTGGTCCGGCTTAAGGTGCAGGCCGACAACGCCTGGGCCGACATTGACGTGCAGCTCAAGCGCCGGTATGACCTCATTCCCAACCTTGTTGAGACCGTCAAAGGCTACGCCGCCCACGAAAAGGGCACTCTGGAAGCGGTGATCAACGCCCGCAATCGCGCCATGAGCGCCACTGCTCCCGGCG
>JBBRPU010000378.1:0-3690 GCA_038227545.1 Candidatus Acidiferrales bacterium | reverse complement strand
TTCCTGGTGATTTCCTGGCGCTGCTGGTCAATTTGAAACGGTCCCAAATGGATATAACGCCCGGACGATAGAATATTGCCGACCGTGCTCGCCGGTTCGTAACTTTCCTGCATGGGGACCACTCCCAGAGTCATTGACATCACCCGTACACCTATAGACGCAGGGGCCATCAAGGCGTTTTCATTAGTTACGAGAGATTTTGCGCAATAGTTTCATGACTTTAAGAAAAGTAGGGTAGCCGCGACGATGCACACGCCTGGAATACTCTCTGCGCAGAACCTGGTCTAAAATTGACCTAAATTTACAAAGGTATGTAGTCCACCGTAGCATTTGGCCCGCTGCGGATGCACCTGTGCCCACGTCTAAAGCATTTTGGTCAGAACTCCCATCGGCACAGAGCCCCGAGTGGGACCGAATGAGAAAGGCCACTTTATGGCGCGGTCCAATTGTATTCAGAAGTTGCTGCTAACTTTCGGGGCTGCCGTTTGCCTGAGCCCGTATGTGCATGGTACTGCCCGCCAGTCGTCTCCAGCCAACGATGCTCCTGCAGCGTCCGGTGCGGCGAAGGCTGAGGAAGCCTATCAGGCCAAAAATTGGACGGAAGCGGCGCGGCTATATGGGGCGATTACCACAGCGCAGCCGAACAACGTGAGGGCGTGGTACCGGCTGGGAGCTTCGCTGCACGCCCTGGGAAAACAGGATGAGGCTATTGCCGCTTACGGAAAATGCGTACAGGCAGGTGGAGCCGCTCCGGGTGCCGCTGAATACGGAATCGGCTTGGCCTACGCGTCGAAGCACGACTCGGAAGACGCCTTCAAATATTTGCAGAAATCCACGGAGAATGGATTCAACGACGCCAAGAGATTGAATGGCGACGAGGAACTGTCGGCACTCCGCGCTGACGCGCGCTTCGCGAAAGTTGTCGAGCAGGCCAATCACAATTTGAAACCATGTGCTTACAACCCCACCAACCGCCAATTCGATTTCTGGGTCGGCGAATGGCAGGTCGTGACCGCGGACGGTTCGAGTCCGGCCGGCGATAGCAAGATCGAGCTGATCCTGGGCGACTGCGTGATTCAGGAAAATTGGACCAGCGGCGGCAACACCGGATACCAGGGCAAAAGCTACAACATCTACAACCCTGACTTGCATCGCTGGGAGCAATTCTGGAATGACAACTCTGGAGGCATGATTCACTTTTACGGAAATCTAAAAGATGGAGTCATGGATTACTACACGGATGACATTCCTCAGAAGGACGGCACCAAGCTGAAACGGCACCTGCAATTCATCCCTCTGGCGCCCGACAAGGTGCGGCAGTTCAGCCAGGGTTCCACCGATAACGGAAAAACCTGGAACGTCGAATACGATTTCATTTATAACCGAAAGAAGTAACGGTTCGCAGCGATATTCCAGGAGTGGCGGTGTCAGGCTCGAACGTTACGGCAGGTCCAGATCCAGCGCGTAAATATCCGTCAGGCCGCGCTCGACCGTCACATACAAGGAGCCTTGGGCGTCCAATCCGTTGAAAATATACCGTCCGGGACTTTGCAGCACGTCGCTGAAATTGTGAATGCGCTCGACGGTTCCGTGCACCGCGTTCACCCGGAACACGGATTGCTCTTTCTCCAGTTGATCCTGAAAATAAATTGCGGCACTGTCACCGGACCAGCACGGGATGCCGATCTGCCCGCCTTCCGCCAGAGCATTCCATTTTTCAGTTTGGAAGTCGTACAAAACTAAATGGCGGTGATCCTCGCTGAGCGCGGCTACATACCGGCCGTCGGGAGACCAGCGCGGCTTCGCGAGACCTCGGGACTCCGGCAATAGCGTGAATTCCCCGGTCTGCGGCTTAAAAAGATAGATCCCAAACTTGGGCTGAATTTTTATCTCGCGCATGCTGACCACCAGTTGCGTGCCGTCTGGAGACCAGTCCGCAGAAGTTCCCTCACGCCCCTCGGGCAATACCGCGCGAAGCGCTCCGCCGTCCGTTGACTGAATATAGATTTGCTTCGCGTGCCCCGATTGCACGCCGGTAAACAAAAGTCTCTTGCCGTCTCGCGACCAGCGTGGCGCGGTCGCGACGAGCTGAGCGCTAGTCAGACGCAATTGCTTGTTGCTGTCTATCTTGCTCAACCACAGGGAACCGTCCGGCCGATCTACATAAAGAAGAAATTGGCCGTTCGGAGATACCACCGCCTCGTCGGCCCGGATGTTGGGGACCAGAAACGTAGAGGCGCCCGTGCGCACATCAACTTTCTTGAGCTCACGCCGCGACCGCAGGCTGAAAGCAAAAACTCGCGAACCGGTGTGCCCGGGAATCGAAACGTGCAGCGAATCCGGGCCTCGCGTCAATTGCACCGGACTTGAATGTGTTCTGCGAAACAAATTCCATGCTTCGCGGATCGCCCAGAGATTGCATTCGTTGTTTTCGCATCCGGAAAATAAAAAATATTTTCCATCAGCGGTCCACTGCCCCGCGGACTGCGAAGCCGGATGCGCCGTGTTAGCCAGAAAGCGATGCAGCTTGCCGCCATCGGCGTTCATTTCCCACACGGAAGCGGCGGTGCCGCCAGCATTATCGGTATGGAAGCGAATGGTGCCCCCGTCACCGGACCACGCCGGCGCGTGCGGCTTGCCGCTCGGCCGCGCAAGCTCGTGCAGTTGCGTGCCGTCCGGATGTACTACGTACAGGCCGCGTTCGTGTACAAAAACGATCTCGCTGCCGTCCGGCGACCAGGCCGGATCGCGACCCACCGCCTCGCCAAGACGCCGTGGCGCGCCACCCTGCACGGGCCACAACCATAGCGGCATCTCGTCGTCCGGCCGGCTGAATTCACCGATCAAAAATTCCGAGTGATCGGGCGAGATAGCAAACAAGCGCGTGTTCGCAAAGGGCGCGGCCACGACTTCGGCGTTGCCGCCTTCCACGGAAGTCTGCATCAGGTGCCAGCGGCCGCCAAAACGTTCCAGAAAGAATATGCGGCTGCCGTCGGAAACGATGCCGCCGGTTTCGTCAATGTCGCCGGCGTTGGTGATGCGCGCCATGCGTTGCACGCTGGGATGTGGGACAGGATAGACGATATAAAAAAGCAGCCACGATCCGAACAGGATGGCAGCGGTCAGCAGCGCGATGTCCACCCACTTCCGGGTGCGTTCATCCCGATGACGAGCGCGTTGCAACTCCGACGCTTTCTCGGGCGAAAATTCCGGCCGCATAGACAACCGGATTTCGACATTGTCAGTGTCAGTTTCCTGTATCTGCACCAACCCCACCCTCGGATTGCCAGGGGCATGGATCTGGTGCACCGGAGCGAGAAAACGGTAGCCCTGACGGGGGACGGTTTCAATAAAGCGGGGGTTTTCGGCGTCGTCCTGCAGGCAAGAGCGTAATTTTTTCAGGGCAGCGTTCAGGCTGCCATCGAAGTTAACGTGCGTGCCCTCTTCCCAGAGGGCCTGCCGCAATTCTTCACGGGTAACAATTTCACCCGGCCTTTGCAGCAGCATGGTCAGGATTCGAAAAGGTTGGTCCTGGAGCTTCAGTCGGGTGCCTTGGCGCGACAATGTCCCGTGGACTAAGTCCACGTCGAAGAGGCCAAAGCGAACCGCCAAAACGGGTTGAACTTCGGGTGGCAATTATTCGACCTATAAATCAGCGGGAATATACCACAGGATGCGGGTCATTGAACA
>JBBRPU010000377.1:0-3696 GCA_038227545.1 Candidatus Acidiferrales bacterium | reverse complement strand
TTACCGCATTTTTGAGCGCGCTTCCAACAAAGAAGTCCTGTTCACCGGGGTGGTGAGCACCGAGGCTTTCATCCAAAAAGGAAATCCGGTGGTCCCTGTGGGGTTGAAGGTGAATGTGAAGGACCTGAATCCAGGGCCATACCGCCTGGTGCTGCAGGCCGTGGATGGAGCCGGGAACAAAGCGCCGAATCGCACCGTAGACTTCGACGTATTGTAGTTCCAGCGGGAATTCATCGGATTTGAAGTGGCTGGTAAGGCCAGTTGCGGGCTGCAGTCCGGGCCTCGCAAACCTTGAAACTCGCCTAAGATCGCGCAACTTCTCGAACCCCACGGGGTTAATCTGGACACGGTAGGTACTTGCCCAGATGACACCTGACCTCCAACGCCTGGCTACTCCCAGGCTTCGCTCTAAGTCCGGCAAATTCTTCTTGTCGCTTCGACCGCGCGCCTTTCTCGCTGCAGCACTATCCGTCAGCTGCGTCTTGTCCCTCGGCGTCGACCTTCCCGCCATCGCAGCCAATCCCGCGTCACCCGTAAAGGACAAGAAAACCAAGCAAGATCCCGCTTTGAAGGGTTTGCCGGTCACGGAATTAACCGCGGACGAAGCTGTTCTGCACGCCATGAATCGGCTCGCTTATGGCCCGCGTCCCGGTGATGTGGAGCGCGTCAAGCAAATGGGGCTGGCAAAGTGGATTGAGCAACAGTTGGCGCCAAATTCCATTGATGACAAAGCTCTGAGCGCGCGACTGGAAAATTTCCCCACGCTGAGTATGTCTTCTGCGCGACTGATCGAAGACTACCCGCAGCCAAAGCAAGCGGAGAAGCAGGCGGAGCGCCGCGCCGCGGCGAACGGGTCGCCTAACAACGAACGCCGGTCATCCGCCGCGAACGGCGATGTACAAAAAAACATGCAGGAATCTGCGAATGGGAATGGTCAGCAGCTGGACGAGACCATGACCCCGCCAAGTTCTTCCGCTGCCGTAGGGCAATCCGCGCAAAAAGATTCTCCGCAAGTAAGTGTGGCCGACAAATCCAGCGTGCCTGCGCCCATGAAGTCGGAACCTTCGACAATGGATCCCAATGTAGTCGGTAATCCGGCCACGGTAGGTGGGGGAGGCAAGCGCAATTTGTTGAGCGGCCCGGACCCCAACGCGGTGCCGCGCGCAATCGCCGACGACAGCAAGCGTCCGCAGCGGGTGGTCGAAGAACTGGCGATGTCCAAAGTGGCGCGCGCCATCTATAGCGAACGGCAATTGCAGCAGGTGCTGGACGATTTCTGGTTCAACCACTTTAACGTGTACGCCGCGAAGGGCGAGGACAAGTGGTACCTCACTTCTTACGAGCGCGACGTGATTCAGCCGCACACGCTGGGCAAGTTCAAGGATTTGGTCACCGCCACGGCGAAAAGTCCCGCGATGCTTTTTTATCTCGATAATTTTCTGAGCGCCGACCCGCGAGCGGTGCAACGCCAGGCGCAGAATCGTGCCATGCGGCAAAACCGTGGCGGATTCGGGCGCGGCTGGCCGCGTCCGCAGCAGCCGCAACCTCAGGCGCAACAAAAAGCTAAGAAGAATACCCGCGGGCTCAACGAAAACTATGGCCGCGAATTGATGGAGTTACACACCCTCGGGGTGGAGGGCGGCTACACGCAGAAAGACGTGACCGAACTGGCACGCTGCTTCACCGGCTGGACTATCGAAAAGCCGCGGCAGAATCCTGAATTCAAGTTTGACGAACGGCTGCATGACCCCGATCCGAAAATTGTGCTGGGCAAAAAGATTCACGCGGGCGGGATGAAAGACGGGGAACAAGCCATCGAGTTGCTTTCCAGACATCCCAGTACGGCGAAATTCATTTCCACGAAGCTGGCGCGACGGTTTGTGTCGGATACTCCATCGCCCGCGCTGGTGGCGCGCATGGCGCAGACTTTTCAATCGAGCGACGGCGACATTCGCGCGGTGATGCACACCATGATTTATTCTCCGGAGTTCTGGTCGCGCGAAGCCTACCGCGCCAAAATCAAGACGCCCTTTGAAGTGGTGGTAACCGCAGTGCGTGCGCTGGGCACGGATGTGGATACGCCTATGCCGCTGGTGCAGTGGGTTGGCCGCATCGGTGAGCCGCTATATCAGTGCCAGCCCCCGACCGGCTACGCCGATAAGGCGGATGCCTGGGTGAACACCGGAGCTTTACTCAACCGCTTGAATTTTTCGCTGACGCTCGCGGGAAACAAAGTCCGCGGATCGCGCACCGATGTGGCGTCACTTCTGGGCACCGACGCTACTGAACCTAAGGTTGCGCTGAAACGCGCCGTAAGAATTTTTCTGGGCGGTGAGGCCGGCCCCACAACGGTGGACACGCTGCAAAAGCAACTGGACAGTCCACAGATTTTGCAAGCCAAGCTGGACGATCCCGTCAAGAAAGTTGATCTCGGCGTAGTGACTGGATTGGTCCTCGGCGCGCCGGAATTTCAGAGACGATAACGAGACCTTAGGTTTTTAACGTAAGGAGTAACCCATGAGATTTTCCCGGCGATATTTTCTGAAGCAAGGCGGCGTGGCCATGGTTGGTCTGAGCGCCATGCCAGCATTTCTGCAGCGCGCGGTGGCCGCCACGCCGATGCCGAACAAAAAGCAATTGGTGGTGCTGTTTCAGCGCGGCGCGGCGGATGGGCTGAATATCGTGGTTCCTTATGCGGAGCCGAATTATTATCGTCTGCGTCCTTCGATTGCGATTCCGCAACCTGGCCGCGGCGGAAGTGGCGCCGCAGCAATTGATCTCGACGGATATTTTGGATTGCACCCCAGCCTTGCTCCGCTTGAGCCTCTCTTTCACCGGAACCAACTGGCCATCGTGCACGCCGCCGGTTCGCCAGACACCACCCGCTCGCATTTCGATGCGCAGGATTACATGGAGTCCGGCACGCCCGGTGTGAAGGCTACCGATGACGGCTGGCTCGACCGCGCGATTCAAACTATTCCGGAGGAGCACTCTTCACCGTTCCGCGCCGTGGCCATGGGGCAGAATCTGCCGCGCATGCTGCGAGGAAGCGCCGGCGCCATCGCGCTGCCCGACCTGAAAAATTTCAAAGTGATGCCACAGTCCGCGGCCATGAATAACGTGGCGCAGAGCGGGTTCGAAGCCATGTATTCGCAAAGCGTGGATCACGCGCTGCACGGCACCGGCACGGAAACTTTCGAAGCCATAGATATGTTGAGCAAGATTGACACCAGCAAGCTGCCGCCCGAAAACGGCGCGCAATATCCCACCAGCCGCCTGGGACAAAACATGCAGCAGATAGGCCAGCTCTTGAAAGCCAAGGTGGGTGTGGAAGTTTTATTTGTGGATTGCGGCGGCTGGGACAATCACGTGAACGAAGGCGGCGTACAGGGCCAGCTTTCAAATTTGCTGAAAGATCTGGGCCAATCGCTGGCGGCGTTTCACCAGGACATGGGCGAGCGCATGCAAGACATCGTGGTCGTTACCATGAGCGAATTCGGGCGCACCGCCAAGGAGAACGGGAATCGCGGCACCGACCACGGCCACGCCAATTGCATGTTCGTCATGGGCGGGGAGGTCCAGGGCGGAAAAGTTTACGGCAAAGGGCCCGGACTCGATGATCACCAGCTCAATGAAGGACGCGACCTGGCGCTGACCACCGATTTTCGTTATGTACTGGGCGAAACGCTGACGCGG
>JBBRPU010000376.1:0-3705 GCA_038227545.1 Candidatus Acidiferrales bacterium | reverse complement strand
TGAGTGGCATGATCCGCACACCATAGCGGGTTGAGCCACTACTACTTTAGAAAGGAGGTGATCCAGCCGCAGGTTCTCCTACGGCTACCTTGTTACGACTTCACCCCAATCATGAGTCATACCTTGGGCGCTTGCCTCTCTTGCGAGTTAGCGCAGCGACTTCTAGTACAACCCACTTTCGTGATGTGACGGGCGGTGTGTACAAGGCCCGGGAACGTATTCACGGCGTCGATCTGATACGCCATTACTAGCGATTCCGGCTTCATGCAGTCGAGTTGCAGACTGCAATCCGAACTGAGCAGAGTTTTTTCCGATTAGCTCCCCCTCACGGGTTGGCAACGGTTTGTACCCTGCATTGTAACACGTGTGTAGCCCTGGACATAAAGGCCATGCGGACTTGACGTCATCCCCACCTTCCTCTCCGTTATCCGGAGCAGTCCACGTAGAGTTCCCTCCTTGCGGAGTGGCAACTACGTGCAGGGGTTGCGCTCGTTGCGGGACTTAACCCAACACCTCACGGCACGAGCTGACGACAGCCATGCAGCGCCTCCACACTTGTCCCTTGCGGGAAGGCCATATTTCTATAGCTAGTCAAGTGCGCTTCGAGCCCAGGTAAGGTTCCTCGCGTAGCGTCGAATTGAACCACATGTTCCACCGCTTGTGCGGGCCCCCGTCAATTCCTTTGAGTTTCAGTCTTGCGACCGTACTCCCCAGGTGCAGGACTTAACGCGTTAGCTCCGGGACGCTCCACGAACGTGAAGCACCCCAAGTCCTGATCGTTTAGGGCTAGGACTACCAGGGTATCTAATCCTGTTTGCTCCCCTAGCTTTCGTTCCTCAGCGTCAGTTGTGGTCCAGCGCGCCGCTTTCGCCACGGGTGTTCCTGCAGATATCTACGCATTTCACCGCTACACCTGCAATTCCACGCGCCTCTCCCACACTCAAGCACAGCAGTTTTGGAAGCAGCCTCTGGGTTGAGCCCAGAGATTTCACTCCCAACTTGCCGCACCGCCTACGAACCCTTTACACCCAGTAATTCCGAGCAACGCTGGCCCCCTACGTCTTACCGCGGCTGCTGGCACGTAGTTAGCCGGGGCTTCTTATACCCGTACCGTCAGTCCCCTTGCGGGGCATTCGTCCGGGTCGAAAGGGGTTTACACTCCGAAAAGCTTCATCCCCCACGCGGCGTCGCTGCATCAGGCTTTCGCCCATTGTGCAAGATTCCCCACTGCTGCCTCCCGTAGGAGTCTGGACCGTGTCTCAGTTCCAGTGTGGCTGGCCATCCTCTCAGACCAGCTAACGATCAAAGCCTTGGTGAGCCGTTACCTCACCAACTAGCTAATCGTGCGCGGGCTCCTCCTCCGACGCCTTACGGCTTTGAGTCCATTGATCGGAACCATCGGAATGTTATGCGGAATTAGCCTCGCTTTCGCGAGGTTATTCCCCATCGAAGGGCAGATTGCCCACGTGTTACGCACCCGTGCGCCGTGCGCCACCTGTATTGCTACAGGCGCGCACTCGACTTGCATGTGTTAAGCACGCCGCCAGCGTTCGCTCTGAGCCAGGATCAAACTCTCGTTTGAAACTGGTAGCTTGGCGAAAAAAAATCCCGGGATTTGCATCCCAGGCAGCCTGCCAAGCAAATTATTGTCGCTCGATTTACTCAGACCATTCAGGCTCGAAAAGCGTGAATGGTTTCGAACGGATTCTGGCACATCGTATCGATTGTCAAAGAGCAAAACCTCCCTGTCCAGCAGAAAGGCGTACGCACAACTTGAAGAGTATCTCAGTACTATGACCGGATGTCAACCGGCATCGGCAGGATTTCCACAGGCTCGGCCGACGCGGATCGACTGTGTTTCTGCATGGTACGATGCGCGGCGGGAGAGTTGCGTGACGCGAGCGGCGAAAAAAAGTTTAGGGAAAAAGCGGCCCGATGATGTGACGGTCTCGTTGCTTGGCGCGATGGAGAAAAGCGCGCTGCTACGCACCGGCGAGCGTGTGGGCGTGGCGGTTTCGGGTGGCGCGGATTCGGTGGCGCTGCTGCTGTTGCTGTGCGAACTGCGGCAAAGGCTGGGGCTGACGATTTATGTTTTGCACTTCAATCATAAATTGCGCGGGCGCGCGGCGGATGCGGACGAGAAATTTGTGAGCAGGCTGGCGGCGAAGTTTGCGCTGCCCTTTTATGCTGGGGCGGCGGATGTGAAGTTGATTGCGAAGCGCGACAAAGCGAATACCGAGGATGCGGCGCGGCGGGAACGCTACGTGTTTTTTGCGCGGTCTACCGGCGAGCATGAATTGGATAAGGTTGCCGTGGCGCATACGGCGGACGATCAGGCGGAGACGGTGCTGGCGCACATTTTGCGCGGGAGCGGAATTACGGGGCTGGGCGGGATTCATCCGCAGGTGGGGAAAGTCGTGCGACCGCTGCTGGGTGCGCGTCGGGCGGAGTTGCGCGCGTTTTTGAAATTGAAGAAGCAGAGCTGGCGGGAAGACGCTACTAATCGCGACACCACGAAGATGCGGGCGAGGATTCGCAAGAAATTGATACCGCTGCTGGAGAAACAATTTCAGCCGCGCACCGTCGAACATCTGGCGGCGCTGTCGGTGCATGCGCGAGAAGACGACGCGATTCTGAATCGGCTGGTGGAAGAGCGCTTGAAGGGCAGCCTGGAAGTTGTTGCCGAGGGTGCGCGGATCGGGATTCGAGATTTGATGGGGAATGGCGTTGGTAGCAAGGAAGTTTTTGGCGAGGGGACGGGCGCGCTGGGCGGGAGGATGATCCGGCGGATCATCGGTAAGTGGAAGGCGAGCCAGGGGAGCGCTGCGGCTGGCGAGTTGACGGCGCTGCACGTGAATCAGGTGCTGGAGCTGGCGCGGCACGGGCAGACGGGGAGCACGCTGCAACTGGCGGGCGGGATGGAAGTGCGCCGGCATGCGGAGGCGCTGCTGTTCTGCGGCGCCGCGGAAAAAGATTCGAGCGGCGCGAAACAGGAAAATGAGTACGCGCACGAAATCGATTTTCTACTGGGCACAACGGTGATTCAGGTACCGGAACTGGGGTGCGCATTCCGCTTCACAGTGATTGACTGGCTTGGCAAGAGAGGGGAAACTAGTATTTCGGGGGAAGTGTTGAATCGCGACGCGTTGCGATTTCCGCTGGTGCTGAGGAACTGGAAGCACGGGGATCGATTTCGCGGCGCAGGGCGCTCCAAGCCCGAGAAAATAAAAAGATTGTTTAACGAAAAGGGTATAGACCGCTGGCAGCGCGCGGGCTGGCCGGTCATTGTGAGTGACGGAATTCTGGCGTGGTCGCGTGGATTCGGCTGCTCCCCCGAATTCGCTGTGAATGAAGCGACCAGCACGGGGATTGTGATAGCCGAGGAAAAATCAGCATGAGCGGCCGCAAAACGGCCCGTGCAGGTAACGGTCGTAATGGGCCGCAGGTGCGCTCGACGACCAAAGTGACTGAGAACGGACGGGGCGCGGCGTTTTCTGAAGCGCGCATCGCGTCGCGAGTTGCGGACCTGGGCAAAGAGATTTCGCGGGCTTACCAGGGGCGCCGCCTGGATGTGGTGGTGACGCTGGATCGCGGATTTGTTTTTGCGGCGGATCTGATTCGCGAGCTGAACGGCACGATCGTGTGCCATTTTGTGCACGAAGATGTGCGCGATATTGATGACAAGGGGCACGCGCGGCGGGAAGT
>JBBRPU010000375.1:0-3721 GCA_038227545.1 Candidatus Acidiferrales bacterium | reverse complement strand
AGCCAGACCAATAATCGCTATGCCCTCGTATTGTTGTTCGTCGTTCATTCCCAAGTGATCCTGTGCAAATTTCTAGCTATGTGGCTGCGGATGAGGAAAGTTCAACCTCATTTGTTGCAACTTTCGGGCCATTTCGGTCAGTCTTACTCCATGATATCGCGGCACTTACGCCGCAATTTCGCTATATTTTTCCGTGGTTCCAGACTTGAGGGACATTTTCTTCCATAAAATGCTCATCCTCCATGGACCCACCGCCAGTTTCGGGCAGTGGCTGCATCTTAAGCGTGACCCCTACTTTTTTACCGGTACCCGCATCTGCGCCAGAGCCCGCTTCTGCCGCTGAGCCCGCTCCCGCATCTGCTCCGCTTTATCCGTCCCGGATTCGGCGGGCTGCCCCAAATGCCGCGCCAGCGCTCGTACCGTTGGATGCTCGAAAAGCGCCACGATCGGAAACTCTGAATTCAATTTCTCCCGCAGCAGGCTGTGCATCTGCACCAGCAGCAGCGAATGACCGCCCAGGTCGAAAAAGTTTGCCTCCACATTCACCTGCTCCAGCCCGAACATTTTCTGCCACACCGACGCGATGTTCTTCTCCATGTCCGTCTGCGCCGGCATGAAATTCTGCGATTGCGCCGCTTGCGTATGGTCCGGTTGCGCGGTCCGCGCACCCTGAGCCGGACGAGCCGACAGCAGATTCTGCAGCTCGCCAACGCGCTTGTCGAAAAATACCGGCGTGAGTTCCAGCAGAATTCCCAGGTCGCGGCCCCAGCGCTCCATCGTGCTGCGCGCCACCGTTTTGCGGTCGTACACCAGCGTCAAGCGCAGTCCGCTACCCGGTTCAGCGAGCAGCAGCACCGGATAATTGCTGTGCACCGGTCCGGCGAAATCCGCGATCTCCACCGCGCCACCCAGTCGCCGCGCCGAGTCATCCACCAAATAGTTTTGAAAAACGATCAGGCTGTCGAACAGCCGGTATCGCCACGGAACTTCGCTGGCGCGCTGGATGTCCATCAACGGCGTGAACTGGTACGTGCTTAGCTGCAGCAGCCGGTCGTGAACTCTGCGGAAAAACTCTCCGGCAGTTTCGTCCACATTCACCGGCAGCCGCACCGGCAAGTTGTTGGTGAAAGGTCCGACTATGGATTCCACTCCGTGCAGATCTGTCGGCCGCCCGGAAAACGCCGCTCCGAACACCACATCCGTATCCCCGCTTTGGCGGCTCAACAACAGTGCCCACGCGCCCTGCACCAGCGTATTCAGCGTTACTTGCAGCCGTCGCGCGGCCGCTTGCAAAGCATTCGTCGTGTCACTCGATAGCTGCACGACGTGCTGCTGGTAACGCTCCTCGCCGCCGTCGCGTCCCGGCGTGTCACCAGGCAATGCCGTAGGTTTCCGGAATCCCGCCAGCTGTTCCTGCCAGAATTTCGTCGCATCCGCCGTCGCTTGCTGGCCCAGCCATTCCAGGTAGTCCCGATAAGGTCGTGCCGGCTCGAGTTGCGGAGCGGCATTCTTCGCATACGCTTCGTAAAGCCTGCTGGCATCGCGAAAAACCAGCGGCCATGACCAGCCATCCAGCAACAGCGCGGGAACGCTCCACAAAAATTTCCACGTTCCTTCCGCCAGCCGCACCAGCTTGAAGCGCATCACCGGTGCCTCGGTCAGCGACAACGGCTGCTCGCGATCGTTCTTCAATGCCGCCGTCCAACGCCGGTCCTGCTCTTCTCGCGTTGTCCCGCGCCAATCCTCAGTGCTCCAGGGCAGCCGCGCTTCGCGATGTACCACCTGCAATGGTTCACGCAAACCCGCGCTCACGATCGTGGAACGCAGAATCGTGTGGCGCTGCACCGTTTCATGCCACGCGCGTTCGAACGCCGCCACATTCAATGCGCCCTGCAGCGTGCACTGCCATTGATCGAATGCCGATTGCGCGCCGCCGTGATTCGCCGAAAAGAACAACGTTTGGATCGGCGACAACGCGTACACGTCTTCCACGTCGCGCTGTCCCGCCAGCAATTCATCAAGGGCCGCTTGCTCCAGCTTGGCCAGCGGGAAATCCGACGGCGTGCGTCCTCCGGCATCCGGCAATTGGCAATGCTCAATGATTTCTTTTAGCGCGCTCAGGAATTCGCCGGCAAATTGCTGAATTTCTTTCTCGCCCTGCAGCGCCGGATTGTAGCCGCATTCGAATTCCAGGCGCCCACCAGCAACCATGCTGTTTATTTCCAGCACATGCCGGCGTTTCTGTGTCGGAGCGTGCCACGGCCCGCTGGACTCCTCCGCAAATTTAAACAATTTCGAGTTCGCGAGCGCCTGATCGAACTGTCCAAAATAATTAAAGACCATGCTGGGTTCCGGCCGCTTCGCGAGCTCGTTGCCGCCGCTCAGATACCGCAGGATCCCATAACCCACGCCGCGTTGCGGAATACGCCGCAACTGGTCCTTCACCGCTTTCAGCGCCACGCCGGGCTGCCAATCTTTGCCTGAACTGTCTAGCTCCAGGCGCACCGGGAAAATCGAAGTGAACCATCCTGCCGTGCGTGAAATATCCACGTCTTCAAACAAATTCTCGCGCCCATGCCCTTCCAGATTCGTATACAGCACGCTGCTGCCGCTCCACTTCGCCCACGCGCGCGCCAGCGCGGTCAACAGCACATCGTTGATCTGCGTGTTGTAAACCGCGGGAACACTTTGCAGCAACGCCTGCGTGGCGTCGCGCTCCAGCGTCACTTTCACCTTCTTCGCATTGCTCTCCGTATTCGCGGCAACCGCCTTTACGTCCATCGCCATCGGCTTCAGCGCGCTTTCCAGCCCTCCCGGATCCGTCGTGGCCATCCAGAACGGCAATTCATTTTGCAGCGCGTCGGAAGCCGCCAGAATTTGTAACCGCTCAGCCCACACCTTGTAAGAGCCCGTCTTGGCCGGCAACTCCACCTTTTGCGCTGATTTCAGTTGCTGGTACGCGCTTTCCAGATCCTCCAGTAAAGGCCGCCAAGAAATTCCGTCCACCGCCAGGTGATGCACCACGAATAACAGCCGCCCAGGCTCCGTCGCGCCCAGATCGAAATACAATACCCGCCACAACGGACCGCTTTTCAGATTCAAGCTCGCTTGGGCAGTCGCAGCGGCGGATTCGATCTCTGTTTTCCACGCGCTGGCCGAAACCAGTGAAAAGTCTTTCCACACGATTGGCGCGGATTCTGTTTCCGCTGAATAACGCTGCCGCCAGTTGTTGCCGTCACGCTCGAATCGCAACCGCAGCGCATCGTGATGCTGGCTCAATTCACTGAGCGCGTTCTCCAGCACCCCGCGATCCAGTCTCTCCGTCACTGTAAAAAGAAATGCCTGATTGAAATGCTGCGCATCTGCCAGGTTTTGCTCGAAGAACCAGCGTTCGATCGGCGTGAGCGGCACATCTCCCGCAACGACTTCCCCGACCCGCGATCCTCCAGCGGCTTGTTCCGCTTCGGTCACACCGGCAGCCGCCGCCAGCGTCGCCACCGTCTGGTTCGCAAACAAAAGTTTCGGTGTAAGTTTCAGCCCCACCCGCCGCGCGGCGGAAATGATCTGAATACTCAAAATAGAATCGCCGCCCAGCTCGAAAAAGTTGTCGTTAATTCCCACCTGCTCCACGCGCAAAGCTTTCGACCATATGGCCGCCAGTTTGTTCTCCGCCTCGCTTCGTGGCGCGACATACGAATCGCCCAGTTCCGGTCTCTGCTGT
>JBBRPU010000374.1:0-3749 GCA_038227545.1 Candidatus Acidiferrales bacterium | reverse complement strand
CGGCGTTCGCGGCCGCGATCTTTCAGGAGCTGGGCGGCGCTGTAGAGAGCGTCGTCGAGGGCCTTGGTGCTTTGCCCTTTAATCTGATTCAGGCCGGCGGTGATTTGCGGGGCGTCGCTGGTGGCGGAGTGACCGTTGATCGTGGGGCCGTTGTTCATGGCGGGAGACGGCGGCGCGACGGAAGGCTCGGTGTCAATGGCGGTGCGCTTGATCTGGGTCAGGAGCACGTCCTGATTTTTGGTGAAGCCTTTGCCTTCGTGGAAAAACTGATCGAAGCGAGTGACGTCGGCTTCATCGGCGGTGCTCATGCCGGCAAGAATGGCGCGCAGGCTGGCGGCGACTTCTTCGGCGTCTTTTATTTTGAGGTCGTTATCTATGAGGACGACCATGGAAAGCGGGAAGGCTTCGTTGCTGAAGTAGGCGATGCGCTGCTCGACTTTATCTTCGAAGATGCGGAACTCGTCTTTGGTGAGGTCGGCGATGAGGCGGCCGGAGCTGTCTTTCACGGTGACGGGGACGATGACCTGATTGACGGGAATGCGGATGGTGGCCTGACCGGGCGCGGGAGTTTGGCCGTCGGGCGGAGGCGGTTGCTGGGCGCCTGGGGTTGGGGCGGGCGTGTCGGGCTTGGTGGATTGCACGTCGGCTTGCGATGGAGATTGCGAGCGGGACCATACGATTGCGGAAGACGCGAAGGTGAGCGCTGCTACGGCAAGAAGAGTGGTTTTTCGTAGACTTTTCATGGGCCTCAAGCCAAACTTTGTGTCGGATTTTGCCGCGTAGCGTTCCGGCTACACATCCATCCCGTCCGTTCACGGCATCGAAGATGCAAGCCGCCACCGGCGAGCTTGAACAAATTCTTGCAGAGGAAAGTATACATGCGTTCTTTGAGTCGCTTGGTAAGGGCAGGGTTGGCTTTGACGGTTGCGGGGGCGTTCGCGATGCCGGCGGTACCGCAGGATGCGCAGCAGGGCGGAGTGATCCGGTCGCAGGTGAGCCTGGTGAACGTGTTCGTCACGGTGCGCGACAAGAGCAAACGCATCATTGGCGATTTGAAAAAAGAAGACTTCAAACTGGCCGAGGACAGCCAGGACCAGAAGATCGCGTTTTTTTCGAAGGAAGTGAGCCTGCCGATTACGCTGGCGCTGCTGCTGGATACTTCCGGGAGCGAGCAGGAGATGCTGGGGGCGATTCAAAGCGCGGGGAGCCAGTTTCTAGACCGCGTGCTGCGCAAGGGTGATGAGGCGCTGGTGATGTCGTTCGACACCGACGTGGATATGCTGTCGGATTTCACGGACGATCGCGCGCAACTCGATCGCGCGGTGCGGCGGGCGCGGATCAATACGCCAGGCGGCGGAATGATTGCGGGAAATCCGGGGCCGATCGGAAATCAGCAGATGACGGGGACGGCGATGTACGACGCTATCTATCTGGCGTGCAGCGAGAAATTGAACACCGAGGCGGGGCGGAAAGCTATCGTGCTGGTTACGGATGCGCAGGATGAGGGCAGCAAGGTGCGTCTGGAAGAAGCCATTGAGTCGGCGCAGAGAACGGACGCGGTACTGCACATTTTGCTGGTGGCGGACCGCAGGTTCGGCGGCGGAAATGGCGGCGTGGCACACAAGCTAGCGGAAGAAACCGGCGGGCGCGTGATTGTGGTGAACTCGGAGAAGAAATTGAAAGAGGCGTTCGACGAAATTTCGGACGAGCTGCGCAGCCAATATACGCTGGGATATTATCCGAGCAATGCGACGCGGGACGGGAAATTCCGAAAAATTAAAGTGGAGACGGCGAACCACGATTTGAAAGTGCTGGCGCGCAAGGGGTATTACGCGCCGAAGGGCGACGCGGCTTATTTATTGGGGCCGGGAGGCGTGCCCGCGGCCGGCGAGCCGCTGGCGTTAGCGCGAGCGAAGTAACCGCGGCGCGCGCGGACCTGGTAGCCCTTGTGGTCCGGCGTTTCGATGCGAATTTTGTGATAGCGGCCGTCGAGAACGTAGTTGGTCGGATTGTAGGCGATGGAATATTGGTTGCGCAGCTCGTCGCCGATGTCCTGAAACGACTGGTCGAGGTCGTCCACGTGGTAAGGGAAAAAAGCGCGCCCGCCGGTGTCGTTCGCTAAATCCTGCAAAATCTGATCGCCTTCCGTGAGGTGATTTTTACGGTTGGCGAGTTTATTGGGATCGGTCTGGGAAAGGGCGATCCATTGCGTGCTGGTGCTGATGGTGTAGATGACCACGCTGGCGCGCTGGGCCATTTCGATGGCGTCGGCGCGGGTGTGAGTGGAGAGATTGTCGTCGCCATCGCTGATGAGAATCATGACGCGGCGAACGATGTCGGGCTGGTCGCCGGGAGGGCGCGGCGGATGGCTGAGTTCGTTGGCGCACGCAGAGTAGATGGCGTCGTAGATGGCGGTGCCGCCGCCGGCACGCGTTTTGAAAATCTGGTCACGCAACGCGCCGGTGTCGCCGGTGAAAGCCTGAAGGACCTGCGGCTCGTCATCGAAGGTCATGATGAAGGCTTCGTCTTTATTGCGGCGCAAAACGCTGAAAAGAAAATTGGTGGAGGCTTCCTGCTCGAATTTGAGGCGGTCGCGAATGCTGTTGGAAGTGTCGAGGAGCATGCCGATGCGGAGGGGGAGATCGGTCTGCCGGGAAAAATAGCGAATTTCCTGGGGGGCTTTGTCGTCGAAAATCTTAAAATCGTTTTTTTCGAGAGTGGGGACGAGCTTGTTGCGGCGATCGAGAACTGTGAAAAGAATGTCCACGAGGTTGACGCGGGTCTGGATGACGGTGGGATTCTGGCCGGGTGGTGGAGCATCGGAATCGCTGGGCGACTGAGCGGGTACCGGGGCTTGAGCGGGAGGAGGAGACTGCTGCGCGCGATTTCGTGGCGTCAGAGCGAGTGCGGCGAATAGCGCCAGAACGGAAAGTAACATTAGTTTGCGTGGCATGTGACCAGATTATAGGTACCCGGCGAGCGCAGCGTCAATTTTTCCCTGCTCGCCGCCGGCGGCTTTGGCCAGAGTGTAGAGAAATTCGCGGAGCTCGACAGGAAGAGGGGCGCGAAGCTCCATACGCTCGCCAGTGCGCGGGTGAGAAAAAATAATTTTGGCGGCGTGAAGAAAATTACGACCCAGGGCCGGCATTTCCATCTCGTGGATGCGGAGATGCGCGGCGGCTCCGTAGAGGGTGTCGCCCACCACGGGATGCTTGAGCGCGGAAAAATGCACGCGAATCTGGTGCGTGCGGCCCGTGTGGAGCTGGACTTCGAGCAAGGTGGTGGCGTCGAGACGGAGGAGCGTGCGCCAATCGGTGCGGGCTTCGCGAGGATTGCCGACTTTGGCGCCGTGCCAGGTTTTTTGTTCCGCGGCCATGCGCACGCGGCGGATGGAATCGCGACCGATGGCCAGCTCAATGCGGCCATTGTTTTGTTCGAAGGAACCTTGAACGAGCGCGATATACGTTTTGTTGACGGTGCGCTGGCGAAAAGCTTCGCCAAGACGGGCGTGAGCGGCGTCGGTTTTGGCTACGAGGATAACGCCGGAAGTTTCCTTGTCGAGACGGTGGACGATGCCGGGGCGCAAGGCGTCGCCGGATTGCGAAAGGGTCTGGCCGCGGCCGAGCAACGCGTTGACCAGGGTGCCGGTGGCGTTGCCGGCTCCGGCGTGCACGGTCATGCCGGCCCGCTTGTTGACGGCGATGATGTCGGCGTCTTCGTAAAGGATGTCGAGCGGGATGGATTCGGGT
>JBBRPU010000373.1:0-3758 GCA_038227545.1 Candidatus Acidiferrales bacterium | reverse complement strand
TCCAGCAAGCGGTCGGCGAGCGTAGATTTGCCGTGGTCTATGTGCGCAATAATGCAAAAATTGCGTATGAACTTTGGATCCATTTAGGTTTGTGACGGCAGGAGAGTCCGGTCGCTTCGCGCGAAAATGCGTGCCGGGCCCACGATTGCGCCGGACCGCTTTTACCACTGCGCAAAAACCATGCCGCGTAAACAACGAGTTTGCCACAAATCCGCAGTGGCGTCAGCTTAGGCGGGCATTTAGCGACGCGATTTTTTTACCGCGCGATGCCCACGGTTGGGAGAGAATCGCTGTATGGAAGCGCGATGTTCACAGTGCGGTGCGGCGATGAGTTGTAATCCGGAAGGGGATTGCTGGTGCATGGAATTGCCACATGGACCGATGCCAGAGCAGAAGGCGCGGGAAGCGGAAGGCTGCCTTTGCCGGAGTTGCTTAGAGCGCAGACTGCAGAGCCTCGACGTAGGCGTCCGACAGCCATCCGAGCCCTAAGCCATTTTGCGCATTTCAGCACGGCCTGCTGTCACTCTCGCGGCACGCATTTTGCCGCCTACCACGCGCGGTATATAGTTAAAAGAGGCTAATAACACCGCACACGAGCCAAGTCTTTGAATCAGACTTGTTGTCACCGCTAAAGGCTACCCGCACTGATGGCCGGAGACGTAAACAAGCATCTTGATCGCGCGAAACGTTTCCTCGAAAAGAATCGCGTCGAGGATGCGATCACCGCGTACCAGTCGGTGCTGGAGGAAGTGCCTCAGCACCAGGAGGCGACCCAGGCACTGGGAGATTTGTATTCGCGCACGGAGCAGCCGGATCTGGCGGCGGTTCATTACGGATTGTTGTTCGATATGTTGATTGATCCGCGCGATGAAAACAAAGCGCTGGCCATTTACAATCGTTTTCTACGCAGCGGTTCGGTGCAACAGCCTCCGGAACGCATCGCGCGCTACGCTTTTCTGCAACAAAAACAAAATCACGCCGACGAAGCCATCGAGCAATACACCAAGGCGGCGGAGCTTTTCAACGGAGAGGAGCGCCAGGAAGACGCGCTTTTCTGCCTGGAACGCATCGCGCAGCTCGATCCTGAAAATCCCGCGCGTCAGTTACGGCTGGCGGAGGCCGCGGAGAAAAGTTCGCGGAACGCCTTGGCGGCGAGGGCTTATTTGCGCGCCGGGCAACTGGCCACAGGCCGCAGCGAGCATGTGGATGCGCTGAAACTTTTGTACCGTGCTTACAAGCTGGCTCCGCAGGAGCGCAGCGTGGCGCTGTTATACGCGGAAGCAAAACTGCGTGCGGGCATGGCCGGGGAAGCGGTGGCCATCCTCGATCCATTCTCCGAAAGCGAAAATGATGTGGCGTTTGCGGATACCTTCGCCGACGCGTTGCTGGGCGCGGGGCAACTGGATCGCGCTCGCCAGATACTTGAGAAATTATTGCGCGAGAAAAATGAAGGGGTAGCGAGACTGTTTGAACTGGCCGATGCCTACGCGGACGTGAAAAAAGACGGAAGCGCGGTAGAGATACTGACGATCGTGAAGCGCCGGATGTTCAGCGACAAAAAGCAAAATGATTTCACTACGCAGCTGGATGTGGTGATCGAAAAGCACCCGCAATCGCAGGGCGTCCTGGAATTTTCCGCGGTGCTTTACAACGAATTGAACCGGGAATCGAAATATTTCGAGATTTTAATCAAATTATTCGACGTCTATGTACATGTGGGAGCGATTCCGAAGGCCTGCGACGCGCTGGAAAAACTGGTGGACATTGACGCTTACGATTATCGCAATCAGGAACGGCTGGAAATGCTGCGCAGCCGGGTGGACGATGCTTTTTTCAAGCGCGTAGCGGGGCGGCTGGCCAGGTCGTCGAATCCCGGCGCGGGGTCGCCGTCGGCGCATCAGCACGAGTCGGCCAGCGAGGTAGTCACGTCTTCTCATCCGGTGAGCGAGGTGGGACGCGAATCGCAAACGCTGGAAGACCTGATCGTGCAGACGGAAATATTTTTGCAGTATTCGCTGCACAACAAAGCGCTGGACCGTTTGCAGAGAATTGGCGTGATGTTTCCCGGTGAAGAAAAGCGCAACGCGCGGCTTTCCAATTTGTACGCGTTGGCCAACTGGTGGCCGCCGGGCGCGCACCGGCAGCAGCCTTCACCGACACAGAACGCCCCTTTGGCAGCGGCCGTGCAGGCACCGCCAGCGCCAGTCGCTGCACAGCCCGAATCTGCTTCGTCAGCGGCGGCAAGCAAGACTGGCGTGTACACCGCGGAGACGCTGCGCGACCTTTCTAAAATTTCGGAAGTGAATCAGAAAATCTTCCGGCAGCAGACGCCGCGCGCGATGTTGAACACGGCGGTGAATGAGGTCGGATCCTATTTAAATGCCACGCGGTCTTTGGCGGTGGTGGGCGCGATGGGGCGTCCCCCTGAAATGACGGCGGAGTTTTGCGCGCCGGAGGTGAAGGCGGCTCCTGGATCGCAGGTGGTTTTGTTGCTGGCGCTGATGGAAAAAGCCGAGCCCGATGTTTTGGGCGGGCTGGTGGTGGAATCTTCGGACGGTTCGATACTGAAGGAAATGGGGCTGGAAAGCGCACTTGGCGTGATCATTACCGATAAAGAAACGCAGGCTCCTGCGGGAATGCTGATCGTGGGCCATGCAAAATCGCACAAGTGGCGGCCGAACGAAGCATATTTTTTGCAGGCCATCGGCGACCAGATGTTAATGAGCGTAAGCCACACGCGGTTGCGTTCACTGGTGCGGCGCATGGGAGTGTCGGACGAGCGCACCGGATTGCTGAGCAGAAGTTCGTATCAGAGTTGCCTGCTGACGGAAGCGGATCGCGCGCGCACGCAGGGCACGCCGCTGGCGCTGGCTATTTTGCAGATTGATCGCGGCACGGATATTTTGCGGCAGCAGGGCGAATCGCCCCTGGAAAGATTTCTGGAGCAACTGGCGCGTTCGCTGCAGTCCATGCTGCGGCAGAATGATGTAGCGGTGAAATATACTTCGTGGTCGCTGGCATTTATTTTGCCAGACACCACGCTGGAAGGCGCGCAGCACCTGGCGGACAAATTATTACGCGCGGCATCGGGATTGCGGCCGCCGTGGGACGCCACGCAGATCACCTTGAGTGCCGGGATTGTGGAAGCGACGGCCAAGCCGGATTACGACTGCGAGGACATTGTTACCGACCTGATCAATCGCGCGGAGTTTTCGATTGAGGAAGCGCGGAAACGCGGCGGCGACACGGTAGTGACGCTGGATAGTCCTAAAGTTTAGTTTGAGAGAAAGAGGATTTATGTTTCCCACGGATGTTGTGATCGTAGCGGGTGCGCGCACGCCTATGTCGCGTTATACCGGGTCTTTTTCGGAGGTGTCGGCGATTGATCTGGCGGCGCATGCTTCGAAAGAGGCGATCAAGAGGTCGGGCGTGGATCCCGGAGATTTCGATCACGCGATTTTTGGCAACGTGATGCAAACCAGCGCCGATGCTTTGTACGGCGCGAGGCACGTAGGATTGAAGGCTGGTTTGAAAATCGAAGCGCCGGCGGTGACGGTGAACAGACTGTGCGGCTCGGGCATGGAATCGATTGTGCAGGGCGCGCAGCGCTTGTTGCTGGGCGAAGCGACGATGGTGCTGGCGGGCGGCATGGAAAATATGACGCAGGCGCCGTTTGTGATTCGCGGCGCGCGCAATGGATTGAAACTTGGCGGCGGCGCGCTGGAAGACACGCTGATGGCCGGGCTGACGGATTCTTA
>JBBRPU010000372.1:0-3769 GCA_038227545.1 Candidatus Acidiferrales bacterium | reverse complement strand
TCACCCGATGGTGGCTTATTTCCGCGGATACTGCCGCGAGAAACTGGGTGAATCGGGCGCGGATGACTACGCGGAAGCCGCCCACCTCAAGACCACATATGTATTCGCCTATGGCGAAGAGGAATTCAGCGCTCTGAACGCGGCTTTAGCCAGGAATGAAAACGACGCCAATGCCCATCTCCTCCTGGGAGATTGGCATTTTGCCCGCGGGGAATCGGACCTGGCGCTGAGCGAATGGAATCGCTCGCGAGCCAACAATCCATCGCTGCCGGTAGTGGACGCGAGCGTGGGGTTAGCCTTGTTGCGCATCAAAGGAAATTTTGCGGCGGCCGTGGAAGCGTTCGAACAAGGTATAAAGAACGATTCGCGAAACGAGACGAACTATGCGGGTGCTGTCGCCGCGACAACACTTTTGCGCAAGTCTCCTGCGGAGCGAGTGAAAATTCTGGAGCGTTATCCTGACTTGGCAGCGATGCCCACAAGCCTCGTGTTCGAACTGGCATTGAGCCGCGCGGAGGCCGGCGATTACAGCGGCGCGACGAAGATGTTCAGCGATCGGTTTTTTGGACGTGAAGAAGGTGGTACCAACGTTCGGGAAGTCTGGATTGAAGTGAAATTGTCGCAGGCTCTCGGGCTGAGCCACGCGGGCCACTGCGCCGAAGCGCTGGATATAGTAAACAATCTCGGCTCTCCGGTAGCGGGCCTCGAGTTCACGAATAACGGGCTTGAATCCATTCTGGAATCCGCCAGAACCAGCTATCTGCTGGGCGAATTGTTTTCTTCGTGCGGCCAAAAAATGGAAGCTGATCGGCGCTACGAGCGGGCCTCAAGGTCTGCGGAACTCTCACAAGTCGTGTGGGCTTGGGCGGCAGCCAGAAAACGTGAGGGATATGATGCCCAGGTGTGGCGCGACCGGCTGACATCGTCTCTCTCTCAAGCCGAGACCCGAATTCATACCAGTTCTTTCAAAGGGTGGTGGACTTACACGGCAGCAACTTTACAAATTGCGCTGGGCCGCGAGGATCAGGGCAAAAACTCCTTGCGAGAAGTGGTTCTTCTGCCGGAAAGTTTGATGTCTTATCATCTTGCGCGCCAGGCGCTCGCCGGCGAGACGCCTCGATAACGCGCCCAAGTTCTAAACCTCGACAACCTCAATTCCTTTTTGCCGCAGCGCGTCGACAAATTCCGCCGGCGCGCCGACATCGGTGATCAAGCGGTGAATTCTCTCGAAGGGACCAATTCTAGAAATGGCTCTGCGCCCCAGCTTGCTGGAATCGGCAACCACGGTAACTTCTTTCGCGGAACGCATCATCATGTTGTTCAGCTGTGCTTCGAGTACGTCTGGCGTTGACGGGCCAGCATCCAAATCAAAGCCGTCTACAGCCAGGAAGAGGCGGTCGGCATGAAATTCGTTCATCATCGCTTCCGCCTGCGGTCCGACGAAAGAGCAGGACAGGGATCTTAGAAGCCCTCCGACCATGATCAGAGAAATTCCCGATATATCGGTGAGCTCAACGGCGATATTTAAAGCGTTGGTAATTATGGTGACCGGCTGAGTCTTGAGAATCTTCAGATGCCGCGCGATTTCGATTGTAGTCGTGCCGGAATCCAAGATGATGGTTTCGCCCGCCCGCACGAGTTCCGCCGCCGCGCGCCCGATGCGGGTTTTTTCTTCGTGGTGCAGCGCTTCTTTGGTGCGGAGCGGATAATCCTGGGTGGCATGCAACCGCCGGACTGCGCCTCCGTGCGATCTGACGATACTGCCGACGGATGCCAGTGCATCGAGGTCGCCACGAGCGGTTACCGCAGAGATGGAGAATATTTTTGCGAGGTCGGCGACGGTGGCTTGGCCGTTTTGGCCAACCAGATCCAGCATGCGACGGCGTCGATGCTCGATCAGAAGTTTGGACTGTTGGGCCATTCTGCCGAAGTATAGGTTCATTCATAAGGCCGGTCAAACACACAAACAAAGGATCGGGGCCTCGTGTTGCTTTGTATTAATTTTACGTGCTTATTTAATATTGCGTTTACTTTCGTTTTGGTGTTAAATCTTTCGCAATCGTTCAATCTGGGGGAGGTCCTCATCATGAAGGGCAAAGCTGCGTTTTTGTGGATGCTTCTGCTGGCATCGGTGTGTGTTGCCGGAACAGCGTTCGGCCAAGGCACGGATCTGGGAACTATCCGTGGATTGGTAACCGACTCGGGCGGTGGAACTATCGTTGGTGCCTCGGTCACTGTCACCGACTCGCTGACTAAGCGCGACCGCGTCACGGAAACAAACGCGCAGGGTAATTACGAGATGTTCGGTCTGAACCCGGGGACCTATACCGTCACCATTTCCGCGCCGGGAATGTCCAAGAGTGAAATTACCAATATCGTTCTGAATGGCAGCGACACCGTCAGCGCCAACTCCGTGCTGAAGATTTCGGCGGGACAGGAAAGCGTAGTGGTTTCCATGGAAGCCGCGGCCATTGA
This sequence comes from Candidatus Acidiferrales bacterium, assembly GCA_038227545.1. GTDB lineage: Bacteria > Acidobacteriota > Terriglobia > Acidiferrales > UBA7541 > Acidiferrum. The sequence continues at coordinate 1,294 of JBBRPU010000372.1, read as the reverse complement.
CACCGAAGACCAGACCATCAGCCAGACCATAGACAGTCAGTCCATCATCGAACTCCCGCGTGATAGCCGGAACGTTTATTCGTTCTTGTATCTGAATCCGAACGTGACCCAGAGCGCCAGCGATGGCTCTTTTAAATTTATCGGCGCGCAAAGTTATGGCGCGAGTTTTTCTCTCGACGGACAACGTTCGAACGGAGGAATTTTCGGGGAGCCCACCGCGAGCCAACCGTCGCTGGAAGCCATCGGCGAAATCAATATCTTAACGAGTGATTTTAGCGCGGAATACGCGGGTGTAGCGAACGTACGCGTCAACACTAAGCGTGGCGGGTCTAACTACCACGGCTCACTTTTCTATAACAATAAAAACTCCGCCCTGGCCGCGTGGACGCTGGATGACCTCAACGGCAAAGCGAATTTCGCTCCGACCTCTTTCCAGGCAAAGTACCCAAATCCCTATTTCAACATTACAGACTTCGGCGGCTCGTTCGCCGGGCCCGTGCCTCATCTGGGAAAGACATGGTTCTTCGTGGCCTACGAGCGGAATTACACGGTTGCCCCTGTGAAGGTTCAGGATAACCGGGCCGCGCACCCGTCGCTCTACAGTGGGGATTTCTCCGCGCTGAATGATTCGGCGAAACCGCTGGTGCCTTCGTCAGTTACGCTAACCCCTACAGAAATCGCCGACAATACGATTGTGGACAGCGACGGGAACCTAAGGTTTATCACCATTCCCTCGCGGCTGCTGAATCCCACAGTTCAGAATCTCATCAGCAATTATTTCCCGCAGATCGGCCTGAGCGCGCCGATCAATCCCGCCAATGGCAGAATTATTGGCGGTTTTCAAACCAACCTTTCCGGCCGGTCGGTGCAAGATATCGGCACGCTGCGACTCGATCACGATTTTTCAGAAAATGATCACCTCTACGGTGTTTACAACGTTTCGGCCCAAGGCGTCGCGAATGCGCCAGTCGAAGGATTTTCTTCGGCGTATGTCGGGCTCGGCCTCACGCAGAATGATCGTCGCAACAATACCGTTTCTCTTTCCTATACCCATGCTTTTTCGCCAAGCTTCATCAACGAGCTTCGTGGCGGATTCAACCGTCAAAAGCTCTTGCGCCACAGCAACACCACCCTGGAAGGCTTTCTGGGCAGCATCGGATTTGATCAGGCCGACATAGACGCTTATGGCGCGGTAGTCGGTGGTTTCGCGCTGGGAACATTTGGTCATACGGCCATCAACTTCAGCAATACCTTCACCACTTTCAACAATGGTGGCCGAAACACTTTTCGGCCG
>JBBRPU010000371.1:0-3804 GCA_038227545.1 Candidatus Acidiferrales bacterium | reverse complement strand
GGCGACCGCCACGGCCGCGATCGTTACGGTTGCTGGTGATGGCACCGCGGCTGGCGCGGTGTATGTGCCGTTCGCGTCAATCTTGCCGTGCGTCGCGTCACCTCCGGCCACACCTTCGACCTGCCAGGTGACGGCGGTGTTGGCGGCGTTAGAGACCACCGCGGTAAATTTCTGAGTCGTGGCCACCTTGATGGAAACAGTCGGCGGGTCCACGGAGACGGTGACCGTCTGTCCTTGCGGGTTTTGCGGATTTGACTGCACGGTGCCGCATCCCCAGACTCCAGACACAGCCACGAAAATCGCGGCGATGGGTGAGATTCTCCCGCGGCGTACAAGATTGCTGAAAGTCATTTAATTTTTGCCCCCAATAGGCGAAGCGCTGCAGAATTCCTCTTCAGAGGAATTAACACTTACGTTAGTTGCTGTTGCGAGCTGCTGGTTGGGTAGCAGGTACGCGGGACCGAAATAGTAAAACCAACTGCTACAAATGTAAAGCTCGCGGCAAGAATCGTGACATCGTAAACGCGATTGTATCCGGGTGATTACCTGACCGAAGGGTCAGTCGATCGTTTATGCCGCCGGCATAAGAAGTGCTTACTGCAGGTTCTGGTAAATATCGCGTGCTTTTGACAACTGTTCCAGTATATCCGACTTTTCGGCATCGTTGTTCCAGTCCTGATTTGATTTGAGCGCTTCGGCCATACGATCAATCCAGGCCTCGAAATAGTGGGCGTCCTGTCGGCGATCAGGAGAAGAACCGGCGACCTCGATGTAGATGGGACTGGTGGTCGCGTAAGGATACATGTCGAGGATGGGATATTTGGGTTGGTCGCTGGAGGCGCGGAGGAGGCACCATCCGGATTGCGCCATCGGGATGGCTTCGTGGATGTCGGCGCTCTGCCCGTCAGAATTTAATTTAAGTGAGTGCGCGAGCTTGCCGTTGCAAATTAATTCGAGGTGATCAATCGAAACTATCGAGCGTAGCCACGCTGTAACTTTGACTTCCTGATTGCCGGCGGGAAGTCGCAGGGTGTCGCCGATTTCTTTTCCGTTGAGAGTGAATCCCAAGAGCGGGCCATTCGTGGCGAAGGTTTTCCCTTTTTTAAAGGCGTCGAGCCACGGCGCGATTTTTGATGACGAGTCTCGCCGGCGCGGGACGTTGACGTAAACACGATTCAGTCCTACGGGGCCGCGGAGGGAAGCATAGTTGGCCATGGCGTCGGTGCCTCCCGCCGCAGGCAGATGAAAACCGCAATTGAGCAGGCGATACCAGACTTCCGCGGTGGATTTGTGTTCGGCAAAGCCCAGGATTTCGAGGTAGTCCACTTTGCCGAGAGCCAGGTCAACGGGCAGCGCATGGTTCAGCGAAGAGTCTTTTTGAGGATCGGGGACGGCATCGTACGGATGGACGTAGCCGACGAGCGCGTGCTGCGCGTGAGCCAAGTCGGCGACGTTTCCGTTCGCGGGGAACAAGCTGGCGGCCGCAGTGTGCGGGTAGCCCGCGTATCCCGGCAAAATAATATTGCCGGTGAGATTCAGAAGTCCGAGATGCCCCCAGTAGCTGGTGTGGAATTCCTGGCTGTGCAACAAGAGCGTGGACGGCGTGGAGGCAGCGTCGGGCTCCGGCGTGAAATAAGCGATATCCGGGACGCGGCCCTCTTTGTTGACGATGAGATCTTCAACGACGGAGAGATTTTCCGCGGCGGCCTGAGCCACCAGATGCGGAGGAGTGTTGCGATAAGAGCCGCCATAATTCATGTGCACGTGAACGTCGCCGCTACGCCAGTGGGTCGCGGGATTTTGCGGAATTTTTAGCGGACGGAGACGAATGGTGACTTCGGCGCGGTGGCCGGCGGAAATAGTTATAGTTTGGCGTTCGAAAACGTATTCAAAACCCTTCATCACCTCGACAGTGACGGCCTGCGCGGGAAGTGTGAGGCGCGATTCGCCACCGGTGTGAAAATAGTGCGCCTCGAAGGGGCGCTCGGAGCGCACGAAGCTGTCGTCGGCGTGCATCCAGGCGTCGTCGGGTGCGTAGGCGCGGTGGTCCGCGCCGGTGGCGAAGACTCGCGCGGGCGTGGGGCGACCATTTTCGTCGAGGACACGGATGGAAAGTGTTCCCGATGGCGACAGATAATTTCTTTTGGTTGCGGCGACTGGAGTTTGCGTGGCACCGGGAATTTCCTGCGTCCATAGCGAAGTATTGCCGCCGCGATTGGAGATGAAGGCGATCTTCTTGCCGTCGGGCGACCAGCGCGGATTGATGTTGTCGTAATCGCCGTAGGAAATTTGAAAGGCGTCGCCGCCTTCTGCGGGCATGAGCCAAAGCTGATGCCACTGTTGACCGAAATAACTGGAGTAAACGATGCGTTTGCCGTCGGGTGAAAACTCCGGGCGGGCCTTCCAGGTAGTTTCTTCGAAGTGAATCTCGCGGGCTTCCGCTCCAGGCTGGGCTTTCATGCGCCAGAAGCCGCCCGTGCCGTAAAGGTGATTGCGATTGGAGACGAAGAGAATTTCGGAGCCGTCGGGTGACCACGCGGGACTGATTTCGTGATCTATGGCGCTGTAGTAGTAGCGCGGCAGGTCGCTCCGCGTTTCTCCCGTGAGGCGCTGGGCGTTGGAGATTTGGCCGTCGCGGAAGTCGGCAGCGAAAATGTGAAAGTGCTTGTTGTAGGAAGTAGAGACGAAGGCGACGCGCTGGCCGTCGGGAGAAAAGCGCGGCTCGAGATTTACGGCGCCATCGGCAGTGATCTGACGGGATTTTTTTCCTTGCAGATCGAGCAGCCACAATTCGACCGCGTCGTTGGCGTACGAAGAGTAGATGACCCAGCGGCCGTCGGGTGAACAGTCGGGCTGGTAATCGTAGCCGGCGCCCTGCGTTAGCTGGTCGGCTTCGGAAGCGCCGAGTTTCTGGCGCCACAGAGAACCCGCCATGGAATATATGAGCGATTTGGAGTCGGGCGTCCAGGCGGCGGCGCTCGGTCCGGTGGTGAGCTGCGGCAGGTACATCTCGCGGAAGTAGTACGGATGCGGGAGATCAATTTGTTTGAGGACTGGTTCGCGTTGCGCGAAACAAAACGGGACGGTGAAGAGTGTTACAGCCAGCAGAAAAATTATACTGCAAGCCGAATGGTGAGCGGTTTTTTGAGGAATAGCGCCGGCGATCAATTTCCGCAAGGAGGCTGCGAAGAATGTGCTGAATTTTGTGGATGGAATATTGGCTGGGAGGCCTGGACTCTCATAGGGCGACCGCAATATGTTGAAATGACTCAAGTTCTAATCGAGCGGCCGATTTCGCTGGTTCGACATACGGTTGTCCACCGTACGGGCGCGATTATACGCCATTTCGTTTACTTTCGTTTACTGTAAGCGGCCGATTCCCTTCCCATACCCAGAGCCACGCCTAAGGAAACGTTTACTTTGCGGAGGAGTTTACGGCCACGGTCATTTGTTCTATGGTTTCACTGTGAAACATTTGTTGGATAGAAAAGAGTTGATGACCCCGGTTGAGGTGGCCAGATATCTGGGCCTGCGTCCGAGAACCGTGGTGGAGTGGTTGCGTCAAGGCAAATTGCCCGGCATAAAGCTCCAACGCTGCCGACAATGGCGAGTGAACCCTGAACATCTGTATGTGTGGGAGAAGCAGCAGGAAAATTGATCATTAAAAAGTCCGGCGGAATTTATGCAAATTAAATTTCGAACAACATGCGTGAGCTGCACACGATTGCCCTGCTTGTTCACGCAGAATCCGCAATTCAGGCCGGCCTTCAGGCCGGCGTTGAACCCCGTCAAGCGTCCACAAAT